>JBJKRV010000303.1:0-4022 GCA_046704465.1 Opitutaceae bacterium
CCGCTGCTGGACGCCGGTGCGCGGTGAGTGAAGGCAGGCCGAGGCAAAGGCCCGCAGCCGGCCATCACCGCTGAATCTTGAACGCGCTTTCCAGGCGGATGTCGCGAGAGGAGGCTCCCGCCATGACGCGGTAGGTGCCTGGCTGGACCTCCCACCGGTGGGCGCCCGTGTTCCAGTACTCCAGCGCGTGCGGCGGGATCTCGAGATGAACTCGACGCGTTTGCCCCGGCGCCAGCACGACGCGCGCGAATCCCTTCAACTGTTTCGGCGGCTGCGGCACCGTCGCCGTCGAGGGGAATCCCAGGTAGAGTTCGACCACCTCGGCGCCGGCGCGGCGGCCGGTGTTGGTGACATTCAGGTCGACCCCGACCGACCGCGTTGCCGCCGCAGCAACCGTCAGGCGCGCCGGCGCCACGGCGAGGTGCGTGTAGGCAAAGGTGGTATAGGACAACCCGAAGCCGAAGGCGAAGAGCGGCTGGATGCCGCGGGCGTCAAAATGACGGTAACCGACGAAGATACCCTCGGAGTAGTGCACCACGCCGTCGACGCCCGGGTATTGCTCGGGGGTGTTGGCCGGCAGGTCGGTCAGCCGCCGGGGAAAAGTGAGCGGGAGCTTGCCCGACGGGTTGACGTCGCCGAAGAGCACGGCAGCCACCGCGTTTCCGTCCTCCTCGCCGGGGTACCACGCCTCCAGAATG
The DNA here is from genome assembly GCA_046704465.1 of Opitutaceae bacterium. Lineage (GTDB taxonomy): Bacteria > Verrucomicrobiota > Verrucomicrobiia > Opitutales > Opitutaceae > Fen-1467. Next base: position 699 of record JBJKRV010000303.1, read on the forward strand.
GCCGGGACCCGATCGACCCACGGCATCAGCACCGCCGACCCGGTCTTGAGCACCACCACGGTGTGCGGGTTCGCCGCCGCCACGGCTTCGACCAGGGCGTCCTGATTGCCGGCGAGCGTCAACGGATGGTCGTGCCCCTCGGACTCGTGATCGCCCACCATGACGATGGCGACTTCCGCCGACCGCGCCAGGGACGCGGCTTTTGACACGTCGCTCCCGTCATTGAATTCGACCGTGACACCCGAACCGGCACGCCGTCGGATGCCGTCGACCGGATTGACCGTGTACAGCGGGATGACGTGGGAACTGCCGCCACCGCCGGTCATGGCCGCGGCGGCGTAGGGCCCGATGACGGCGATGAGGTGGAGTCGCGCCCGATCCAGGGGCAATACGTCGCCGGCGTTCTTGAGCAGCACCATGCCTTCCTCAGCCAGCGTCCGGGCTTCGGCGCCATCCGCCTTGGCGGGAATCGGCTTCAACTCCGGCGGATGATCGAACAGGCCGAATTGCATCATGGTCCGGAAGCGGCGGATCAACTTTTCGTCGATGACGGCGACCGGCACCTCGCCGGAGCGGACTGCCTTTTCCAAGGCGGCGCCGAAATAGATCCCCGGTGGCATTTCCAGGTCGAGCCCGGCCATCGCCGTCGGCACGGTGCTGTGGACCGCGCCGAAGTCCGAGGTGACAAAGCCGTCGAAGCCCCACTCTTTCTTGAGCACCTGATCGAGGAGGGGGACGTTGGCGCAATTGTAGACGCCGTTCACCTTCGGGTAAGCCCCCATGACGGAGGCGGCATGTCCCTCGATCACCGCCGCCCGGAAGGCGGGCAGGTAGACTTCCCGCAACGTCCGTTCACCGATGATCTCATCGATATGGAAGCGGTCGGTCTCCTGGTTGTTGGCGACGTAGTGCTTGACGTCGGCGATGACGTGCCGGCTCTGGATGCCCTGAATCTCGGCCACCGCCATCCGGCCGACAAGATACGGATCCTCGCCGAATGCCTCGAAGGTCCGGCCGTTCTGCGGCACACGGGCGATGTTGATGTCAGGTCCTTCGAGCAGGCCATAGTCGAGGTCCCGCGCCTCGCGGCCGATGATCACGCCGTAGCGATCGGCAGCCGCGGTGTCCCAGGTCGCCGCCAGGGAGATCGGCGCCGGCAGCGCGGTCGCGGGCTTTTGCGGATCGTCGCCGGCCGGACCGACACCGGCCGGGCCGTTGGCGATGCGGAGGGGCGGAATGTGCAGGCGCGGCACGGGCGGAACGTAGCGGTAATGGTCACGGTCCCGGATGCCATGGAGTTCCTGGATCTTCTCCGGCAGCGTCATCTGGCTCACCAGCCGGCGGGCGCGCGCGTCCCAGTCCTGTCCGTGGAGGGTCGCGCCCGCGACCGCGGCGGCCAGCAGGGTCCCGGCAAGCCATCGCGGCCAGGGATTGGAGCCAGCCGGCCGGAACGGCGCGACCGGCGGTGAGGGAAGGAATGACTTCATTTCGCGGCGGGGTCGGGGCAAGACCTGGTCCGCCGCACCGGCGCGACGAATTCAGGTTCAATTCAGGAACGTGCGCCAGGATTCCGCAACTGCAAGCCCGCCCGCCGCCATGCCTCCATCCCGCGAAGAGTTCCACACGACCGTCGAGCGTTTCACCGGCTGGGCCGACCTGTACGACCGCCACCGCCCCGAGCCGCCCGCCCGCCTGGCCGGCCTGTTATGCCAGCTCGGCGGCTTCACCCGCCCCGATCTTGTCGTCGACCTCGGAGCCGGGACCGGATTGTCGACCCGCTACTGGGCGTCCCGCGCCCGCGAGGTCATCGGGATCGAGCCGACGCCCGACATGCGGCGCACGGCGGCGGCCCGGACGGCCGCGGCCAACGTCACCTACTGGGAAGGCTTTTCCCACGAGACGGGCCTGCCCGACGGATGCGCGCAGATCGTGAGCTGTTCGCAGGCCCTGCATTGGATGGAGCCGGAGTCGACCTTCGCCGAGGCGGCCCGCGTGCTGCAGCCGGGGGGACTGTTTGCAGCCTACGACTACGACTGGCCGCCGACGACGGGACGCTGGGAGGTCGACGTGGCCTACCTCGAATGCATCCGACGGGCGGAGGCTATCGAGCGGGCGTTGGGATTCAGCAGCGGCCTGCGCCAGTGGAAGGACAAGGAGCGGCACCTCGAGCGGATGCAGTCCAGCGGACGCTTCCGCCATACCAAGGAGGTGGTCCTCGACCACGAGGACACCGGCAACGCCGAACGATTGGTCGGCGTGCTGCTCGGGCAGGGGGGCGTGGCCGGCGTGATGAAGCGCGGCCGCACGGAGGCGGAATTGGGCATCGACCGGTTTCGCAAACTCGCCGGAGAGATCCTCGGCGCCGAGCCCCGGACGTGGCATTGGAGCTCACGGGTGCGCATCGGAATCGTGTGAATTGAGGACCCGCGATCGATGGGGGCGTGCCGCTTGGCCTGCCATCGCCTGCAAGCAGGCTCCTACAGGTCTGGTCGGCTGGCAGGTTGACGCAGTGGGATTTTCGCTGGCGCGCGATCAGGCCGCGCTGATCTTCAGTTCATCGCCTGCAAGCCCCGCCGCCGCGGCGCGGGCAAGCAGGCTCGTACAGGAGTGCTTCCCCGGCTGGTCTTCTATGGCGGAGCGTGCGGGCACGCGATTGCGGGCTCAGAGGCGGCAGATGAGCAGCTCGCGCTCGTAGATCAGCTCCTTGGGCAGGTGATCGTGCAGGCCGATGAAGAATTCCTCGTGGCCGATGATCTCGTGCCGCCAGGCTCCCCGATCCACGGTCATGATCTCGTCCCAGCGATCGCGGGGAAAATCCAGGCCGGTCCAATCGATGCCGTCGTAGGCCGGCACCCAGCCGATCGGGGTTTCGTGTCCGAGCGCCTGCCCGCGTGCGCGGGCCACGATCCATTTCAGGATCCGCATGTTTTCCGAGTAGCCCGGCCAGATGAACTTTCCGGCCGCGTCCTTCCGGAACCAGTTGACGTGAAAGATCCGGGGCGTCTCGGTCAGGGCGCGCTGCATCGTGATCCAGTGGCGGAAGTAGTCGCCCATGTGATACCCGCAGAACGGCAGCATGGCCATGGGATCGCGGCGCACACGGCCGACGGCGCCGGCGGCGGCGGCCGTGGTTTCGGAGCCCATGGTGGCCCCGACATAGACGCCGGTGGTCCAGTTGAACGCCTGGAAGACCAGGGGCATGGTCGCGGCGCGGCGCCCGCCGAAGATGATGGCGCTGATTGGCACTCCCGACGGCTTTTCCCAATCGGGGTCGATGGACGGACATTGGGCCGCCGGCGCGGTGAAACGCGCATTGGGATGCGC
>JBJKRV010000304.1:0-3792 GCA_046704465.1 Opitutaceae bacterium
GGAGCATGAAACCCCTGCCCGTGCTGCTCGCCCTCGGCGTCCTTTTTTCCCTCCCCCGCGCCAATGCCACCGTGCATGTCTGGGAAAAGGTCGAACTCACGTTTCACGCCCAGCGGCAATACGCCAACCCGTACACCGACGTCGAGATGTGGGTGGACCTGCACGGCCCGGGTTTCGACCGGCGCTGCTACGGGTTCTGGGACGGGGGCGACACCTTCCGGGTGCGCGTCGTGGCCACCGCCCCGGGCGAGTGGACCTGGCGCAGCGGCTCAAATCAGGATGACGCCGGGCTGAACGGTCACACCGGCACCTTCACGGCCGCGGCCTGGACGGCGGCCGAACTGCAGGCCGATCCGCTGCGCCGCGGTTTCATCCGGGCGACGCCGAACGGCCACGCCTTTGAGTTCGCCGACGGAACCCCGTATTTCCTCGTGGGCGACACCTGGTACGCCGCGGCGACCAGCCGGTTCAAATGGCGGGACAGCAACCGCGAATATCCCATCGGCCCCGAGGCCGGGTTCAAGGACTACGTCCGCCTCCGGCAACAGCAGGGCTTCAACGCGGTGGCCATCATCGCCGCGTTTCCGAACTGGGCCAACGACGGCCGGCCCTGGGAGATCTGGATCAACCAGAAGGCGGACCTCGGGGTGCGCTCAGCCTGGGTCGACCAGGGCGACATCGCCCGGCACCGCCCCCGGGCCGACTGGCACGCCAAGGACATGAGCAACTCGGGCGGCCGCGCCTTTCTCTTCCCGGGCAAGGTCCCCGGATACGCGGACGTCTACCCGGACGTCAATCGCATCAATCCCGCCTATTTCCAGGCCCTCGACCGGAAGATCGATTACCTGAACGCGCACGGAATCATCCCGATGATCGAGGCGGCGCGGCGCGACATGACCTCCTGCTGGGCCAAGTACTACCCATGGCCCGAGTCCTATGCCCGCTACATCGAATACGTCTGGAGCCGCTACCAGGCGAACAACTGCTTCCTGAGCCCGGTGCATTACGACTACCCGGTGATGACCGCCACCACGCAGCAACTCAATGCCGCCGGCAACCTGGTGATCTCGAAGTACGGCCGCCCGCCCTTCGGAAACCTCGTCTCCTGCAACGCCTCGGTCTCCAGCCTGCTGGATTTCGGCGGACCCCAGCAAAACCACTGGCTCACCTTCCATGAAATCGGCAACGCGCGGGAGCACGACGCCTATTGGTATCTCACGCGGATCTTCTTCGCCCACCCGGCGCGGCCCGCGCTCAACGGCGAGCCCTACTACGCCGGCATGGACGACCGGCGCTACCCGGCCTACCCCTACGGCGCGAAAGGCGGAACGGCTGACGATGATCGCGATGTGCGGTCGGGCATGTACGGCAGCTTCCTCAGCGGCGGCCTGGCGGGCCATGTCTACGGAGCCCAGGGCATCTGGGGCGCCGACATCGAAGCGGGATCCGATCCGACGATGTGGCAGGCGTTCCAATGGAAATCCGCCAGCCAGATGAAGTACCTGCGCGAATTCGCGCTCTCGGAAGGACGACGCTATCGGGACCTGGTGCCCGACTCCGGATTCGTCTCCCCAAGCGAAACGCACGTGACCAAGGGCTTCACGGGCTGGGCCTACGCGGCCCGCACGCCGGACCGCAGCTTCTTTCTCGTTTATTTCGAGGCGGGCTGTCCCGAAGGCAGCATCATCCGCGGCGCGACGTCCAACGGCACCTACGACGCCCAATGGTTCGATCCGCGGAACGGACACTGGCTCCCGGCCGGCTCCGGCCGCGTGACCGCCAACGTATGGGGGCAGATCACGCTTCCGTCCTTTCCCTCGCGCGAAGACTGGGGCCTCAAACTGACTGCCATCGCCGCCGCCGGATCACCGTAACCCGACCTTTCGTCGCCCGTCCCGCATCTCCGCGCGCGGGCCGTCATTGACGCTCCGCCGTCCTCCGACCCAGAGTCCGCCATGCACTTTCGTCCGGGATTGGGCCTCCTTGTGCTGGCGCTGTGTTCGTGCGCCGTCGCCCGCGGCGATGCTGCCGGCCACGGCCGGGTGTGGTCGTGGGGCGACCAGGGCAACGGCACCTACCGCAATCCCATCCTGCCCGCCGACTTCTCGGATCCCGATGCCATCCGGGTCGGCGGCGATTTCTACCTCGTCGCGTCGAGCTTTCACTTCGTCGGCATGCAGGTGCTGCATTCCCGCGACCTGGTCAACTGGCAGTACCTCGGCCAGGTGTTTCACCGGCTGACCATGAGCCCGAAGTTCGACGCCATGACCGGCTACGCCCAGGGCCCGTGGGCGCCGACGATCCGCTTCCACGACGGCACGTACTACATCTTTGTCTGCACGCCGCATGGCGGACTGTTCATGTGGCATGCGAAGAACCCGGCGGGACCGTGGTCGCCCACCGTGACCGTCAAGGCGGTCGACGGCTGGGAGGATCCCTGCCCGTTCTGGGACGACGATGGCAAGGCCTACCTGGTGCACAGCCACGTCGGCGCCGGTCCCCTCATCCTGCACCGGATGAGCCCGGACGGCACGCGCCTCCTCGACGGCGGCGTGGAAATCTACCGCGGGCCGGTGGCCGAGGGGCCGAAGCTGTTCAAACGCGACGGCTGGTACTACATCTCCCTGCCGGAAGGCGGCGTGAGCAAGGGCGGTCAGACGGTGCTGCGAGCGCGCAGCATCTACGGCCCCTACGAGCGCCGGGTGGTGCTGCCCGACGGGAGCCCCCACCAGGGCGCGCTGGTCGAACTCGCCAACGGCACCTGGTGGTTCCTTGCGTTCAAGTCCTCTGGATTCCTCGGCCGCATCACCTATCTGGAACCGGTGAGCTGGGGCGCCGACGGCTGGCCCGTCTTCGGCGACCACGGGAAACCGGTCGCTTCCTGGACGAAGCCCAACGTGGGCCGGACCTATCCCATCCGCCACCCCAGGCGCAGCGACGAATTCGACCGGACCCTGCTGTCGCCGCAATGGCAATGGAACCAGAATCCCGTCGACGGCGCCTGGTCGCTGACCGCGCGCCCCGGCTGGCTGCGCCTCGCGGCGCAACCGGCGGCCGCGCTCGCCACGGCCCGCGACACCCTGACCGAGAAGCTCTGGGGAGAAACCGGAACGATCGACGTCAAGCTGGATCCCGGGGCCCTCGCGGACGGCGAACGCGCGGGCCTCGCGTTCATGAGCGGCGACCAGTTCGCCTGGGTGGGCGTCGAGAGGGAAAGCGGCCGCCTGAAGATCGCATGGAACGACGGCGCCGGACCGACGATACGGGCCGGCGACGTCTGGTTGCGCGGTGCCTACGACGGGCCGAAAGCCCGCCTGCTCTACTGTCTCGACGGGCGCACCTACACCGACATCGGGCGGGAGGCGGAGCTGAAATTCGCCAAGTGGAAGGGCGCGCGCCTGGCCTTGTTCTGTTTCGGTCCCGCCGGCGGCCACGCCGATTTCGACTACGTGCATTACGAACTGACTCCTAGTCCAGTCGGACGGAGCCCGCGGACGCCCTGATTGGGGGTGGCGGCAGGGATCGCCGTGCTGTCCTCCGCCTTGCCTGCACAACATGCCCGGCTAATCTCGGGCCGGAGGAAGGCCTGTGACCGGTTTCCCGACATCTCCGACCGAGCCAACCACCTTTCGCTGGCTGCGCACGGGTGGAGAGGGACTCGCCGCGATTGCCGCGGCCATCGAAAACGCGCGGGAGTCGATCCGCCTCGAGACGTATACGTTCGCGGCCGGCCCTCCCGCCGAGCGCATCTGCCGGGCGCTCGTTGCGGCCCGGAAACGCGGCGTGCAGGTG
>JBJKRV010000305.1:0-10753 GCA_046704465.1 Opitutaceae bacterium
AGCCATCGTCGATGGCGTGGTGCTCGTGCTGGCGCCCGACGGGCGCCTCTGCGCGCTAAAGCTGACGGACGGGAGCGAAGTCTGGAGGTTCGCCACGGGCGCCGACCGGTCGCTCGGACCGGATCCGCGGACCTTTGACCTGTGGGTGTCCTCGCCGACCGTGGTGGACGGCACCGTGTTCGTCGGGGGCGGCGACGGTTGCGTGTACGCGGTGGACCTGGCCACTGGGCAGAGCCGGTGGCGGTACGCCACCAAGAGTCGGGTCCGATCCAGTCCCGCCGTGGACCAAGGCACCGTCTACGTCGGCAGTTTCGACGGCAATGTCTATGCGCTCGACGCCACCACCGGCGCGGAGCGATGGAAATACGCGACCGGCGATGCGGTGCAGTCGTCGCCGGCGGTCCGTGACGGCACTGTCTATGTCGGCTCCCGCTCGGGCGCGATTCTCGCCCTGGACGTCGGGACCGGCGCCCTGCGGTGGCGGCGGATCCACTCCGGGTCATGGATTCTCGCTTCACCCGCGCTGGCGGCGGGCAAGGTGATCATCGGCGGGTCGGACTCGCATCGGCTCGAGGCGCTTGATGCCAGGACGGGCGAACCGGCCTGGAGCTCGCCGGTCGGCGCGCGGGTGCTGGGATCGGTGGCGGTCGCGGGGGACACGGTGCTCTACGGCGCCGAGGACTTCCGGGTCTACGCACTCGACCTCGCGTCCGGGCTCGGCCGTTCGCTCGAGGTCACCGAGGGCGCCATCTACAGTTCGCCGGTGGTGGCGGACGGGCTGCTGCTGATGGGCAGCGACGATCGCCGCATGTACGCCTTCAAGGTCCGTCCCGCCGCCCCGGTCACAGACACCGCCGCGGCGGAACTCCTGAGGGCGGCCGAAGGCCGCTTTCGCACCCTGGACGGCCAGGAGTTCACGCTGCAGAACCAGCACGGATGGCTGGCCGTCCTCTACGGCACATTTCCGCCGGCGCTCGCGACCGTACAGGCCGACGGTTCGTTTGCCTGTCCGATGCTGTTCGGCCTCACCGGCCGCCTCCGCCGCGAGCCCGGCCAGCCGGTGTCAGCGCTCGCGATGAATCTTTTCGGCCAGGAGGCGTTGGCGACCCGGGTCAAGCCGGCGGACGCGCCGCGCATCGAGTAGGCGGATCCGGTCAAGCCACCACCCACGTCCGGCGCCGCGACTGCCTTCATCCGCAACCTCCGACCTCGACCGACCATCCGCAGGGCGAGCGCCACTCGACCCCCATGCTGCTCCCATGCTTTCCGAACTGAAATTTGCCTTTCGGCAACTCGTCAAGGCCCCCGGCTTCACCGCAATCGCCGTCCTCTCGCTCGCGGTCGGAATCGGGATCAACACCACCATCTTCAGCGCGATGGACGCCGCGTTCCTCCGGCCCCTGCCGGTGGCGAACCCCGCGGAGTACGTCCGGTTCGAGTACCCGCGGCTGACTCTGCGCGAATTCGAGGATTTGCGTGCCGGCATGAAGTCGCTCGCCGGCGCCCTCGCCTCCGCCGAGGCGCAGTTGCTGCTCCAGAGCCGCGAACGTCTCGAGCCCGTCAACGCCCGCTTCGTCTCGGGCAACTACTTTACGCTGCTCGGCGTCGCGCCGGCGGCCGGTCGCCTCTTCTCCGAACGCAGCCCTGATCTCGCCGGGCCGATCGCCGTCATCAGCGACGGTCTCTGGGAACGCAAGTTCGGCCGCGACGCCGGCGTCGTCGGCGCCACGGTCACGATCCGGGGACGTTCGGTTGCGGTCGTGGGGGTGGCCGCACCGGGCTTTCTGGGTGAAAATCGCATTCCCCCAACCGAGATCTGGCTTCCGGCCGCCTCGTGGCCGGGCGAAGCCGTCGGCCGCCAGTTCCATGTCATCGGTCGGCTGGTCCCGGGATTCTCGGCCGCACAGGCGCAGGCCGAGGCGACGACCATCTTTGCGCGACCGGAGTGGAGTCATGTCGGTCCCGACCGCTCGGGCCGGCGGGTGCTCGTCTGGTCGGAACGAAAGTCACGGATGGACCATGGCGGCCGGCTTGCCTACCTGATGGGCCCGATCGTCGGGCTGGTGCTGCTGGTCGCGTGCGCCAACGTCTCCTGTCTCCTGCTTGGCCGCCATGAAGAACGGCGGCGCGACATCGCCGTGCGCCTCGCGCTCGGAGCCGGGCGGGCCCGGGTGATGGGTTCGCTGCTGGTCGAGGGCCTGCTGCTGGCACTGGCCGGCGGCGCGCTGGCCCTCCTGTTCACCAGTTGGGGCCTTGGCGCCATCCCCGCGCTGTTTCCCGCCCGGGTCGCGCACTGGCTGCCTCCGCTGACGGCCGATGTGCACACCCTGGCGCTGACGTTCGGGCTCTCGCTGTTCGCGACCCTGGTCTTCGGTCTGGCGCCGGCCTTGCGCGCCACCCGGCTGGACGTCGCCGCAATGTTGAAGGCCGGGGGCGCCCGTCTCGGAAGGCTGCCCAGTCGCAGCATCCTGGTGGTGGTGCAGGTGATGATCGCGATGGTGTTTCTGGCCGTCGCAGCCCTGTTTGTTCGCGCCTTCGTCGCCGGCTCGGAACGCGACCTCGGCTTCACGGAGCGCAACGTCCTTTTTGCCGGCGTCACGACCCGGCACCGCGTCGGCCGGGACCTGGCACCGTTGCTCGACGAGATCCGGCGGACCGTGGGGTCGCTGCCGGGGGTGCGGGGGGTCACGCTGGCCAACGGCGTGCTGGGCGGCCAGCCATTCCAGGTGCGCGCACCGGGCGACGATGTCTCCGGCAACGCCGCCGGGCGGCCCATGCTCTGCAACCTGGTCGATCCGGGCTACTTCGCCGCCCTCGGCATTCCGCTGCTGCAGGGGCGCGATTTCGCCGCCCACGACGACCGGGCCGGCGGCCGGGTGGCCATCGTCAGCGAGTCGGTCGCACGCCACTTTTGGCCCGGCCAGAATCCCGTGGGACAGACCTTCTTCGCCGGGCGCACCGAGCTGGCCCCGCGCGAAGTCGTCGGCGTGGTCCGCGACGCGGCCATCCTCGGCGACCACATCCGCACGGAACCGATGTTCTATCTGCCGCTGCGACAAGACAGCGGCGGCAGCCTGATGCTCATCGTCAACACCCGGCAAGCGCCCGGCAAACTGGCGGCGCCGATCCGCCGGGCGCTGGGTCGGATGGACTCGTCGATGACCGCGTTCGCCTTCGACACGGTCCCCGACATGCTGCGACTGGCGATGCTGCCGCAATGGATCCTCGCCTGGCTCGGCGGCGTGCTGGGCGGACTGGCGTTCGTGCTGGCGGTAACCGGGCTCTACGGCGTGGTGGCCTACGCCATGGCCCGCCGGACGCGCGAGCTGGGGATCCGCATCGCCATCGGCGCGGCGCCGCGTGACGCCGTGTGGCTCATGCTGCGCCAGGGCTTGGGGCTGGCGCTGATCGGCGTGTTCCTCGGTTTGCCCGTGGCTGTCGGCGTGGGGGTGGCGCTGCGCAGCGGATTGTACGGAACCAGTCCGGCCGATCCCTTGGCGCTCGCGGGTGCATCGATCCTGGTCGTGACCGTCGCGACCCTCGCGAGCTACATGCCGGCGCGGCGTGCCGCCCGCATCGATCCGGTGGAGGCTTTGCGCGACGAATAGCCGATTGAGGTGCCGGGTTGGGGCTCTGGCGCGAACGACCTCCGGCCCGACGCCCGACATCGGCCAGACCTCGACCCTCCCGCCATTCGGTCCTTTCTCCCATGCCTTCTGTCCTACCCTTCGCTCCCCGCCCCCGGGCTCGATTGTCCGGCATCTTCGCCGGCCTGATCGTGGTGCTGCCGGCGGCGCCGGTCCGTCCGGCGGCACCTCCCGCCGCCATTCCGGTGCAGTATTGGTCGCTGCCGACCGGATCGCGAATCGGCTACGTGCGAATTGCCGCCTCCCGGCCGAACGGGGCGCCGCCGGTCGTCTTCATCCACGGCGGACCGGGCGCCTGCGAGGTCTACGCCTACGCCTTCGCCCACTCGTGGTACGAGCGGCTGGCGCGGCAGGGTTTCGACGTCTATCTCTACGATCAAATCGGCAGCGGCTATTCCGCGCGCCTGCCGGATCCGCGCCGCTACACATTTGCGCGCCACCTAGCCGACCTCGAGGCCATCCGCCGGTCCATCGGCAGCGAGCGCCTGATCCTGATCGGCGAGTCCCACGGTGCGACCCTCGCCGCGGCGTATCTCGCGGCGCATCCCGGTCGGGTCGAGCGCATCGTGTTCGTTTCGCCCGGCGCGCTGGAGCCCGCGGCACGCAAGGCCCAGATCTTTCCCCACGCCACTCCCCGGGTCGCCCCCGAATTTCTCTCGTGGGTCGAGGAGACCCGCGACGCCGACACTCGGCGGCGTTGTCGTCGCCTCGACGAACTGGTTCGACGCAACGTCCGCGCCGCCCACGCCTTCGCCGGCGACGCGGAGATGGACGCCCTCATGGATGCCTGGGTCCGGGAACGAATCCTGCGCACCTGCGTGCACGACCCCGCCCGGCTGGAGGAGCACCCGTTTGCGATCCCCCACATGGGCTGGTGGTCGAGCCTGATGACCACCTGGGATGAAGTGAACCATGATCGCCGGGTGCGGGCCCGCCTCGCCGCCGTCGACACGCCGGCCCTGATCCTCCGCGGCGACGCCGACTACCTTCCCGCCGACATCGCCGGCGACTATCTCGCCGCGCTGCGACGTGCGAAGCTGGTACGTGTGGAAGCGGCCGGGCATTTCATCTGGATGGACCGGCCCGAGGTCTACTGTGGCCGGATCGAGGCGTTTCTCTCCGCAACTCCCGGTCCCGGGCGGCCATGAGAATGAAACGTCCACTTTTCGCGGGTCTCGTCCTGTTCGCGTTCGCCCTCGGCTGGAACGGACTGATCCACGCCGTGGTCCTGGCCCGGATGGAGGCCGCCGTCCGGCCGCTGCGGCGCCCCGATTTCGCTGATCGCTGGTGGCTCGCCCTCGCCCTCACCGCCGGGGTCGTTGCGCTGTTCCTCGCCGGTTACGTGCGCTGCGCCCGCACCGGTTCGCTGCGCGAGGGCCTGTGCTATGGCGCCGGCTTCGGCTGTCTCGCGGGCCTGCTGGCGGATCTGAATCAATACCTGCTCTATCCGATCCCGACGGCCATCGCCGCGCTGTGGTTTGCCGGCGGGTTGCTCGAGTTCTCGGCTTATGGGGCCCTTGCCAGCCGCTTCTGTCGAATCGCGCGGGAGAAAGACCGGGCCTGGCGTCTTGAGGCAAAGCCGCCGCCCGCTCAGACTCAATTTCCTCCAGCCATGTCCGCCATTCGGCTCGCCCGCCCCGGCTGCGGCCGTACCGCCGGACGAGCCGCGCCGCCACGACGGTGAAGGCGGACGCCAGCTTCCACTCAACATCCTCCAGCCATGCCAGACGTCAGGTTCGCTCTCCGCCAGTTCGCCAAATCCCCCGGCTTTGTTGCCATCGCCGTGCTCACCCTGGCCCTCGGGATCGGCGCCAACACCGCCATCTTAAGCGTGGTCGACGCGCTGCTGCTCAAGCCCCTGCCGTACCCGGAATCCGGGCGGTTGGTCCAGGTCTCGGAGGCGCCGAACACCGGCGGGAGCGCCATCGCCTGCGGCGGGGTGTTCATGGACTGGCAGGACCACACGACGAAGCTCGAATCGATCGCCGCGGTTCACAACGTGAACCAGAACCTTACGGGGGACTGCGATCGCATCCGCATCGCCCGCCTGCAGGTGTCCGCCGACTACCTGCGGGTCCTGCGGGTCAACCCGATCCTGGGGCGCGGTTTCGTCGCGGCCGATGATGCGCCGGGAGGCGACCGGCATGTGGCGGTCATCACCTATCATCTTTGGCAGACCCGCTACGAGGGAAGTCCCGCGGTCATCGGGCGGGCGCTGCGGCTGGATGGCGAAAGCTACGCGGTCATCGGCGTCCTGCCGCCGCACGCGCTCCTCGTGCCGAACGTCGAATACCTGACTCCGGCCACGATCCGCGCCGAAGCCTGGAAGCAGTCACGCGACTACAACTATGTCTGCACGGTCGTCGGCCGGCTCAAGCCCGGTGCCACGCTGGCCCAGGCGGCGGCCGAACTCAACACCGCCAAGAAGGCACTCAATGCCCTGTATCCGAAGTTCAAGGAGCCGTGGGGCGTCGGGCTCCAGCCCCTGCACGAGGCCATCTTCGGCAACGCCCGGCCGTATGTCGTGACCCTCCTCGTCGCGGTCGGCGTCGTGCTGCTCATCGCGTGCGCCAACGTGGCCAATCTGCTGCTGGCCAAGGCCACCGCCCGCCAGGCGGAGATGGCCGTCCGCGTCGCCCTGGGAGCCGGGACGGCGCGCATCATCCGCCAGTTGCTCACGGAGAGCATGCTGCTGGCGCTGGCGGGCGGCGCCGCCGGCGTCCTGCTCGGGTGGCTGGCCCTGGAGCCGCTGGTCCGCTTCGCCGGCGTCCAGGCCGTCCCGGGCATTTCCGTCGCCGTCGATCTGCGGGTGCTGCTCTTCGCGCTCGGCGCCACCGTCGTCACCGGCCTGCTCTTCGGTCTCTTTCCGGCGCTGAGCGTGGCGCGGCCGGACTTGAACCTGCACCTCAAGGAGGGCGTACGGGGCTCGACCACCGGCGCGCGCCGGCGGGCACAGTCGCTGCTCATCGTCGCCGAGACCGCCTTGACTGTGGTGCTGCTCGTCTCCGCCGGCCTGCTCCTGCGCAGCTTCGTCAAGACCCTCAATGCCAGCCTGGGCTTCAACGCCGGGAATGTCCTCACCTTCGACATCTCCCAGCCCGGGACCAAGGTCCCCACCGTCGGGCACCGGGTGCGCTTTGTGAGCGAGGTGCTCCGGCGCCTCGCCCAGATTCCCGGCGTCGCCAGCGCCGGCGTGGCCTCGTCGACGCCCATGAACGGCAACTTCTACTATGGTGATCTCGTCACGCGGGAGGACCAGCCCGACACCCGGAACGATTCGCGGTTCAACGCCGGCTTCGACGGCGTGGCCGGGGATTTTTTCAGGACGCTGGGCATCCCGCTGCTCCGGGGCCGGTTTCTGACGGCGGCGGACAACGACGAGAAGGCGCCCAAGGTGATGGTCATAAACGACGTCCTGGCCCGGCGGCTGTTCGGCGCCGAGGATCCGGTCGGACGGCTGCTGCACTTCAAGGACGCCACGTGGGAGATTGTCGGCGTGGTCGGCAGCGTGCGGCGGTTCGCGCTCGGCGTGGACCCCACGCCCCAGGTCTACTTCGCCCAGGTGCATTTCCCCTGGTACAATGCGTTCGTGGTGCGCACGCGGGTGCCGCCGCTCAGCATCGCTCAGGATGTCCGGCGCGCCGTGCTGGGCGTGGATCCGGAGCAGCCGATCGCCAATCTCGGCACGCTGGAGAACTCGGTCGACAATTCGGTGCAGGTGAGCCGCGTCGTCCTCACGCTGGTCGGCCTGTTCGCAGCCACCGCCCTGTTTCTGGCCTGCATCGGCATCTACGGCGTCATGGCCTATTCGGTGGCGCAACGGACGCGCGAACTCGGCATCCGCATCGCCCTCGGCGCCGACATCAGCCGGGTGATCCGGCTCGTGCTGCGCGACGGCATGAAGCTCGTGCTGCTGGGACTCGCGATCGGGGCCGCCGCCTCGCTCGGTGCGGGCCGGCTGCTCAGCAGCCAGCTCTACCGCGTCAGCAGCACCGATCCGCTCGTATTCGCGCTGGTGGCGCTGGTGCTGGTGGCCGTGGCCCTGGCGGCTTGCTGGCTGCCGGCCAGACGGGCCACCCGCGTGGATCCGGTGGAGGCCCTGCGGGCGGAGTGAGGTGAATGCCGAGTGCCAACCGCCGGGTGCCGGATTTTCTTCTCTCCCCTATGAAAAACAACGCGCTGACGGCCATCATGGCCAGTTCCCGCATAACCGCTTCCGGTGACCTCAACCGCTGAGCCATTCAGCATTCGGCACTCGACACTCTGTTCCATGTTCTCCGACCTGCGTTTCGCCCTGCGTCAGCTGCGGAAATCGCCCGGCTTCACCGCCGTCGCGGTGCTCTCCCTCGCCCTCGGGATCGGGGCGACGGCCACCGTCTTCTGCTGGATCCAGAGCATCCTGCTGCACCCGTTGCCCGGAACGGCGCACGAGGAGCAGATGGTCGTGCTCACGACCATCCATGATAAGGAGATGTGGGACACGGTCTCGCTGCCGGACCTCAAGGACTATGGTGAGCTGAAGAACGTCTTTGCCGGCGTCATCGGCTCCCAGGTCACGCCCGCGTGCCTGACCGTGGGCGATCGTTCGGAATGGATCTACGGCCAGATCGCCACCGCGAATTTTTTCTCGGTCCTGGGCGTCCGTCCCCTGCTCGGCCGCACCTTTCTGCCGGACGAGGACCGGAAGCCGGGCGGCAATGCCGTGCTGGTCCTGGGCGAGGCCTTCTGGCGGCGGCGCTTCCACGGCGATCCCTCGATCATCGGGCGGAGCGTCGAGCTCAACCGTCATCCGTTCACGATCGTGGGCGTGGTGCCCGCCGCGTTCCACGGCACCATGAGCGGGCTGGTGTGCGACTTCTGGGCGCCGGCATCGATGCACCAGGAGGTCGCGAACTTCGGCTCGTTGACGAACCGCGACGACCGCTGGCTGCACACTCAGGCCCGGCTGCAGCCCGGCGTGTCGCTGGCCCACGCGCAAGCGGTGATTGACACCCTGGGCGCCCGGCTGGAACAGGCGTACCCGAACACCAACAAACTGATCCGGCTGCGGGTGCTCCCATTCGCAGAGGCTCCGTACGGCGCTCAGCCGATTTTCGCGCGGGTGCTGTCCATCCTGTTCGCGGTGAGCGTGGGCGTCCTGCTGATCGTGGCGGCCAATGTCGCCAACCTCCTGCTCGCGCGCGCCGCCGACCGGCGCAAGGAAATCGCCGTCCGGCTGGCCCTGGGCGCCGGCCGGCTCCGGCTGGTGCGCCAGCTGCTGACCGAGAGCCTCCTGCTCGCGCTCGCCGGCGGCATCCTGGGGGTGCTCATCGCCTATTGGGCCATCGGCCTGCTGCGCCTCTGGATGCCGCACACCTACCTGCCGATCGGAATCACGGTGTCCGTCGACCACTGGACGCTCCTGTTCACCCTGCTCGTGAGCGTCGCCACCGGCGTGCTCTTCGGGCTCGTGCCCGCGCTGCAGGCCTCGAAGCCCGCCCTCAATTCGGCGCTGAAGGAGGGCGGGCGGGGCTCCGGATCCGGCGGCGCGCACAGCCGGCTGCGCCGGATGCTCGTCATGGCCGAGGTCGCCCTCTCCCTCGTCCTCCTCGTGGGAGCCGGTCTCTGCATCGAGAGCGCGCAGCGGGCGTACCGGGCCGACCTGGGGTTTGACCCGAACCATGTGCTGCTCGCCGGCCTCCGGATCGGCATGAACGGCTACAACGAGCGGATGGGAAAGGTCTTCTACGGCCGGCTCGAGGAGCGCCTCGCGGCGCTGCCCGGCGTCCAGGCGGTCGCGCTGAACAGTTGGTTCCCGCTCGGATTTGAAGGCGGTCCCGGGCATCAGGTCGCAGTTGACGGCTACGAGCGCCGACCCGGCGAAGACACGAGCTTTCAGTTCAGCATCGTGTCCCCGCATTATTTCGAGGTGATGAAGATCCCCCTGCTCGAGGGCCGCGACTTCACGGACCACGACGACGAGCAGGCTCCGGGGGTCGCGATCATCAACGAGACCATGGCCCGGCGATTCTGGCCCGGCCAGGATCCGATTGGACGCAAGTTCAAGGACGCCTGGCGCACCGTGACCGTCATCGGCGTGGCGAAAGCCGGCAAATACCGCTTCGTGAACGAAGCGCCCAAGTGCTTCTATTACGTGCCGTACCGTCAGGGCGTCTGGGACCTGAATCTCGGCATCTGCCTGCGCACCATCGGCGATCCCGCCGCCATGGCCGGCGCCGTGCAGCGGGAAATCCACCGGCTGGACCCGCGGGTCGAGGTCTGGACGACCTTGCCGATGACCGAATACATCAAAGCCGCGTTCGTCGCCCCCGCCCTGGCTTCCCGGTTGCTGACGTGGCTCGGCCTCGTTGCCCTGGCTCTCGCAGCCATGGGTGTCTACGGCGTGATGGCTTACGTGGTCGGCCAGCGGACACGCGAGTTCGGCATCCGCGTGGCGCTCGGCGCATCCCGCCTGGACCTCCACGGCCTGGTGATCCGCGAGGGGCTGCTCCTGACCGCCATCGGCGTGGCGATCGGCTGGCTCACTGCGCTGGCGGTCACCCGGCCGCTCGCCGCCTTCCTCTATGGCGTGCACCCCTTCGATCCGGCGATCTTCCTGAGCGTGCCGCTGCTCCTCGCCGCGACGAGCGTGCTTGCCTGCTGGCTGCCGGCCAGACGGGCCACCCGCGTCGATCCGGTCGAAGCCCTGCGTTCCGAGTAGACGGCGGAGGTTCGGGAGTCGAAAGCCCCCCGCCACGAGCATGCCCGGAACCTGAATCCAACCTCAACCCGCCGCCCACCCGACCTTCGGCGCCCGGCAAGCTTCATTTCCTGCCGCGCTCTCCGTGGTCCACCTTGTGATCGTGTCGCGCGGACGCAGATTCCGACCCAACGGGCGGCCGCCAACTTTTTCCTTCGCAGCCCGCCTCCGGGTTTGCTCCCGGCGCATCGGGCGCTGTGATGGGAGCAACCGAAGGTCCAGCCCTTCGACTGACATTCCCGCCGCATGCAGCCATCGCGTCATCCGCCCGATGCCCCGGGCCGTTCCTCCATTTGGCCCGCGACCGTCCTCGGGGCGGCCGGGATTCTGTGGTGCGCCGCGTCCGGTTCCGCGGCCGCGCCCGCCG
>JBJKRV010000306.1:0-5736 GCA_046704465.1 Opitutaceae bacterium
TTGCTTCCCTGGCCAACCTCTTGCGCTCCGCCGCGACCATCTTCTCCGTGAACGTTCCATCGTGATTGCCCCAGCTGTTCGCGATGTACGTCAGGGCGTCGGCGATCTGCCGGTCGCTCAGGTTCAACTGCGGCATCACGCTGTTGAAGGTGTGCCCGCGCACCGTGACCGGACCGTGCAATCCCTGCAGCAGGACGTCCATCACCCGCTCCGGGCCGTGCCGGAAGAAATCCGACTTCGCGAGCGGCGGGTAGACGCCCGGAATCCCTTCCCCGTTCGGGAGGTGACAGGCGAAACAGATCGACTGGAACACCTTCCTGCCCCGTGCCATTTCCACCTTGGTCGGGCGCGCCGGGGGCGGCGCCGGCGCCAGGCCGGAAGCTGCGACCGCCGGGAGGGAGGTGAGGATCAAAACGCCCGCGATCCGGCGGATCATGGCGGCGGCGTTTCGTCGGCCCGAATTCGAGGGAGCGTGACGCGCGAGAAGAATCATTGGATGCAGCTGCAATATAGCCGCTCCCCTTCTGCATCCAAATGAAGGTCTTCGATTGAGGCGCGATGCCAGTGCGGCCGGCAGATGTCGGACCGCGCGGCCCTAGAATCCTCCCGGGGGCCCGCGACGCCCGCGACCGCCCGGGCGGTGTCGCACCCGATCGTGCGGATGCCGAAAACTCGGGTCCGGGGTGCCGCGGAAAAAGCGCGGCACGAACGGGTACGTCACCGTGGTTACGTAGTAATAGGTGCCGTGCGGGAATTCGGGTGCCACGCCCGTCCGCCCGTTGCATCGGTCCAGGTCTCCGGATCGCGGCACGTACTCGTAATCGCCCGAATAGGTGCCGTCGTAGCGGCCGCCCGGCCCCTCGTCGCCCGAGGGGCGCATGCCGGTCTTCAACCCGTACGAGGATTTCATCTCCACCACCGGACTGGAGGCGTCCGTCGGATCCTGGTAGGCGTAGGGCCCGTAGATCGGAAATCCGTCCGCCGCCCAGCCGACGAGAAACATCTTCTTCTCGGCATGGTGCGCCTGGAGGATTCCCCACGGGATGCCGTGGTAATGATAGGCCCCGTTGGGCTGCACGTGCGCGTCGCTCCAGTCGATGCCCAGCGTGCGGTGGCCGTCGATGATGCCCTCCACGTGCCAGATCGAGCCCCGCTCGCCGCGCCAGTAATCCGCCGTGCCCGGGTCGAAGATGACGCCGTCGACGGCCACGCCGAAGATCATGCCGAGGATCGGCGTCGGATGCGCCGCCTTCCGGGGATGCAGCGGCACTTCAAAATGGTAGTGCTGTTCGGTGATCGCGTTGGGATTGCCGGGCCCGGGAAACTCGCCCGTGGCATGGTCGGGGATCCCATTGCTGACGATGATCCGGCGGTCGCCTTCCACGCGGATGGACACGCGTGACGGGTACGGCATCTGCACCTGCTCGTTGTTCGAGGGCGGCATCCGGCCGGCCGGCACCGGTCGGGCCGGAGCCACCGTCGCCAGCCAGAGCAGACCGGCAAACGGGATGAGGGCATATCGGGCGACGCAATTCATGGGGTCGCCGGCCGCGCTTCGCGCCCGGTCGAAGGTACTATGCACGCCCGTTCCCGGATCGCCAACGCCGGCCCGAAAAGTGCCGGCCGGCCCGGGAGGCCGCCGACGGACGGACGCTTCCGGAGCGTCACGTCACCGGCACCGACGGCAGATTCCAGATCTCGCCCGCGTACTGGCGGATCGTGCGGTCGCTGGAGAACCGGCCCATCCGCGCCGCGTTCAGGATCGCCTTGCGCGCCCAGGCCTCGCGATCGCGATAGGCGGCGTCCACGCGCGCCTGGCTGTCGCTGTAGGCCCGGAAGTCCGCCAGCACCAGGAACGGATCGCCGCCATCGAGCAGGCTGTGGTGGATCGGGGCGAACGCCTGCCCCTCGTTCGGCGTGAAATAGGCCGAGCCCAGCCAGTCGACCACCTCGCGCACTTCTTCGTCCGCCCGGTAGAGGTCCCACGGGTTGTAGCCCTTGGCCCGCAGCGCGTTCACTTCGTCCACGGTGAGTCCGAAGATGAAGATGTACTCGTCGCCCACCTCCTCGCGGATCTCGATGTTGGCGCCGTCGAGCGTGCCGATCGTCAGGGCGCCATTGAGGGCCATCTTCATGTTGCCGGTGCCCGAGGCCTCCTTGGCGGCGGTGGTAATCTGCTCCGACAGGTCGGCGGCGGGGATGATGCGTTCCGCCAGCGACACGCGATAGTTGGGCAGGAAGGCGACCTTCAGGCGCCCGCCGATGCGCTCGTCGCGGTTGATGTGGTCGCCGATGAGGTTGATCGCCCGGATGATGTTTTTCGCCAGGTCGTAACCCGGCGCCGCCTTGGCCGCAAAGATGAAGACCCGGGGATGGAGGTCCAGGTTCGGGTTCTGGAGGAGGCGCCGGTAGAGCGCGAGGATGTGGAGCAGGTTGAGGTGCTGCCGCTTGTATTCGTGCAGCCGCTTGACCTGGACGTCGAAGATCGCATCGGGCGACACCTGCACGCCGCAGTCCCGGGCGATGATGGCGGCCAGCTCCTCCTTGTTCGCCCGCTTCACCGCCATGAACTCGCGGCGGAACGCGGCGTCGTCGGCCAGCGGCTCGAGGGCGCGCAGCTCGTTCAGATCGCGCACCCACCGGCAGTCGCCGAGCGCGCGCGTGATCAGCGCCGCCAGCCGCGGGTTCGCCTGGAGCAGCCAGCGCCGCGGGGTGATGCCGTTGGTCTTGTTGTTGAACCGGCCGGGATACAGCTCGTCGAAGTTCGGAAACAAGGTGCGCCGCAGGAGCTGGGTGTGCAGCTCCGCCACGCCGTTGACCGCGTGGGAGGCGACCACGGCGAGGTGGGCCATGCGGACGTACTTCTCGCCGTTTTCCTCGATCAGCGAGCAATCGCGCTTGCGGCCGATGTCGCCCGGCCACTGCCGCTCGCACGCCTCCATCAGACGCACGTTGATCTCGTAGATGATCTGCAGGTGCCGCGGGAGCACGTGCTGCAGCAGCGGCACGCTCCAGCGCTCGAGGGCCTCCGGCAGCAGCGTGTGGTTGGTGTAGGCGAAGGTGCGCTCGACGATGGACCACGCCTTCTCCCACGGCAGGTTCTCCTCGTCCAGCAGGATGCGCAGCAGCTCGGCGATCGCGATCGCCGGATGCGTGTCGTTGAGGTGGATCGCCACCTTGTCGGGAAAATTGTCCCAGGAGTTCTCCGGCTGCTTGCGGTGCCGCCGGATGATGTCGCGCAGGGAGCAGGCGACGAAGAAGTACTGCTGCACCAGCCGCAGCTCCTTGCCGTTCTGGGTCTTGTCGTTCGGATACAGGACCTTCGAGATCGTCTCGCTCACCACCTTCTCGCTGACGGCCTCGACGTAGCCGCCCTTGTTGAAGGCCGCCAGGTCGAGTTCCTGGGTGGCTTTCGAGGCCCAGAGGCGGAGGAAGTTCACGGTCTTCGTGCCGTACCCGCAGATCGGCGTGTCGTAGGGCACCCCCTGCACCGTCTTGGTGTTGACCCAGCGGGGCCGCGACCGGCCGCGGTCGTCGAACTCGTGCACGACCTCGCCGTAGAGCTGCACGCGGATGGTGTACTCGGGGCGGACGATCTCCCAGGGATCGCCGAACATGATCCAGTTGTCCGGATGCTCCACCTGGTGGCCGTTGACGAACTCCTGCTTGAACAGGCCGAACTCGTAGTGAATGCCGTACCCGATCGCCGGGTAGTCGTGCGTCGCCAGCGTGTCGAGGAAGCAGGCGGCGAGGCGGCCGAGACCGCCGTTGCCGAGCGCCATGTCCTCCTCCGCGTCGCGCATGGTCTGGAAATCGATCCCAAGGGCGTTGGCGGCGGCGACGGCTTCCTCGTAAAGCCCGTTGTTGTGGAGGTTGCTCTCCAGCAGCCGGCCCATGAGGTACTCCATGGAGAGGTAATACACCCGGCGGACGTTCTGCTCGTTGTGCACGCCCATCGTCCGGATGAAATGCTCCAGGATGTAGTCGCGCACGGCCATGGCGGTGGAGATCCACCAGTCGCGCGGCGTGGCGGTGTGCGGATCGCGGGCCAGAGTGTACTTGAGGTGCCGGAAGATGTGCAGCCGCAGTGCTTCGGCGCGCGCCGCCTCCGGGGCATCGCCGCAATTGGGTGTCTCCGTGGGCACCGACGGCAGCGGGGGCCGGCTGCGTTTGATCCGAGCTCGGTTGTTGGTTTCGGCGGATGGCATGGTACTTTTCTTCGACACTACAATGACCGCCTGCAGCAGCAACTGCGCCGTCGGCGGGCGTGGCTGGCGGTCAAGATCGAATTTGGCAGAGGGGTGCCGCAAGGGCGCGAAATTGTCAAACTGCCGGTGCGACGGCCGCCCGGGCCGGCGGCCGTTGTCAGTCTCCACCCGGAATTTGCGCGGAACCTGCTGGTCCAAAGCATTCGCATTGATAATCGCTTCGCCCGGTGACTAGTGTGAGACCCTTTCCGCCGGCGGAAGCGGTCCTCCGCCGAACGCCGGCGACTTGCCAACCATCCGAATCATGAAAAAAGCAACGTACCATGCCTGCGGGAAGCACGACCTGATCGTCGTGGCCGGCGCCGGCGGCTTCATCGGCGGCGCCCTCGTGCGCTATTTTACCACCAAGGGGTTCACCCGCATCCGGGCGGTGGACAAGAAGGCGTTGCCGGATTGGTACCAACGGGTGGAGGGGGTTGAATGCCTGAGCCTGGACCTGAGCGAGGCGGAAAACTGCCGGCGGGCCGTCGAGGGCGCGGCCGAGGTCTACAATCTGGCGGCCGACATGGGCGGCATGGGCTTCATCGAACGCTTCCGGGTGCTGTGCCTGCGCAGCATCCTGATCAACACCCACCTGATCGAGGCGGCGTGGAGGGCGGGGGTGAACCGCTATTTTTACTCCTCCTCCGCCTGCGCCTACAACATCACGCTGCAGCAGGATCCCAACTGCCGCGCCCTGAAGGAATCCGACGCCTACCCGGCCTTTGCCGAACGCGGGTACGGCTGGGAAAAGCTGATGTCCGAGATCTTCTGCCAGGAATACGCCCTCGAGCGCGGCCTGAAGACGGCGATCGCCCGCTTCCACAATGTTTACGGGCCCTGGGGCACCTGGGACGGCGGCCGGGAAAAGGCCCCCGCCGCCATCAGCCGCAAGGTGATCGAGGCCAAGGACAAGAACACCGGAGTCATCGAGATCTGGGGCGATGGGACCCAGAGCCGCAGCTTCATGTACATCGACGACTGCGTGTCCGGCATCGACCGGATCATGCATTGCGACGAATTGATCGCGACCCCGATCAACCTCGGCTCCAGCGAACTGGTCACGGTGAACGAGCTGGTCAGCCTCGCCGAGTCGATCGGCGGCGTGAAGCTCAAGCGGAAATACGTGCTCGACGCGCCCCGGGGCGTGGCGGGCCGCAACAGCGACAACACCATGATCAAGCGCGTGCTCGGATGGGAGCCGTCCATTCCCTTCCGGCAGGGCCTGCGCAAGACCTACCGCTGGATCGAGGAGCAGTACATCGCGCGCAAGGCCGGCCACCGCACGGTCGAGGACCGCGCCTGAGCCAGGTGGCGATGATTGCTTCCGGCCCGGTAGCTTTCGGGACCAGCGTGGCTGAAACGAGCATAGTGCCTGCGGGCGCCAGCGAGCCCCGCCGGGGTGGCGCGGGCGAGTCGACGCTGGCGCCGACCGACCAGCTTCCGGTTCCCGCCGGAGGGTGATGCTTCCCCATTCGGAGATGACCGA
>JBJKRV010000307.1:0-15761 GCA_046704465.1 Opitutaceae bacterium
CCGGTGATGGGGTCAACCGTTGTGACCGGCAGCAATTGGTTCCCGGTATTAGACTGGGTCGTTATATTGTTCGACGAACTGGAACTCGAAGTATTCGGTCCCGTCGTCGACGTATTGTTATATCCGCCGCTGGTGTTTTGACCCTGAGTACGGTTGAACGTCTGTGAGATGTTCCCGACGCCCAGTTGAAGTCCCGCCAGCGAACTCCAGTTCACGCCGATATTCTTGATGTCACTGCTCGTGACCTCGACAAACTTCGACTCGATCATCACTTGATCGGTGGCCTTGTCCAATTTCTTGATGATCGGGCGGATCTTCTCCAGCTGGGACGGCCGCTCGGTAATGATCAAAGAATTGGTTCGCGCATCGATCACCAGCTTGCCGCCCTTTGAAGAGTCCACCAGCGAGGAGATGACCGGTTGGATGTCAGAGGCGCGCGCATAGTTGAGCGTAAAGACCTCGGTCGTGACCGGTTCCTGTTCCAGGCTCAATACGCTGACAACTTTGATGATGTTGCCATCCTGAACATAAGTGTAGCCGACCGGGGACAGGACCACCTGGAATATTTGCTGCCACGTCACGTCGCGCAGTTTGATCGAGGTCTTTCCCTGCAGCGTGTCGGGAATGACGAGATTCAACTCAAACAAATCCGCGACATTCCGCAGAATCGTGCGAATATCCTCGTCCGGAAAATCGACCGAGAGAGTGTCCTTGGTCCGGCTGACGCCGGTTCCCGCGGACTCGGTACCCTGGATCGTGACCTTTGCTGGCGCTGTTGGAGCAGCTGCCGGCGGATTTGCGGCTTGAGGGGCGGGAGCGGCTTGACCCCAAAGGAAGCCGGCGGATGCGGACAGAATAACTGCAAACTGGAACGTGCGAGTTCTCATGGGGCGTTTCCTGATGTAATGGGCCTGGTGATTTCCTCGTGGTTTAGACGAATCGTGAAGGAGCTCTGTCCGATGCGAGATATGACTATCAGATACTCCTTCCCTTCAAAGGTAATTGTCAGAGTATCACCGACTTTGAGTCTTTTTTCACCGAACAGAAGAAGGGGCTGGCCTCCAAATGACACCATTCCGCTCGGCTGGACGCTGGGCGCGATCTGTTGGAGAATTTCGTGATCGGACTCGGCGACGTGCACCTTTGCCGCGGGCTGGCCTGCCACCGGGGCGGCGCCAAAACTGGGCGGATTGAAAGGGTCGACCAAGTCGGCCGGCGGCTTCACGGC
Organism: Opitutaceae bacterium; assembly: GCA_046704465.1. Taxonomy (GTDB): domain Bacteria; phylum Verrucomicrobiota; class Verrucomicrobiia; order Opitutales; family Opitutaceae; genus Fen-1467. Next base: position 1,229 of record JBJKRV010000307.1, read on the forward strand.
TACCGATTCTCTTGCCAGCAGGCGATTGGCGAGGGTCAGCACCGCTTGGCGTTTGGCCGGCAGCGACACATTTCCCTGGCCCAAGCACAGCGACGCCGGCAACCCGAGAATCAGGATCCCAGTCAGTAATCTGTGACTTCTCATGGCTTGCCCAGGAACTCCAGATTGAGTGTTAGTGTGATCACGCCGGATTGCGGACCGCTGCCTCGATTTCCCCTGCGCGACACCGAAGCACTGGTCAGTCGATAGAAATGCGGTCCCGACTCCAGGTGCGTCAGGAAATTGATGACTTGGCGAAAATCGCCATCCACTGTGATGGCAAAACCGACGCCGGAATATATTCGCTTCGATTTCCCCTTGGGGGACACGGGCACTGCGATCGGCTGCAAGTTGATTTCATTAACTCCGGTCTCCGACTCGATCCGGTAGAAATATTGCTGGTTTCGGGCCCGCTCCGATCCATAAACCAGGCGCGATTCCAGATCGCTCGTCGTTGCCGTCAGCTCCCGATATTGCTCCGGAAGCTTGGCTCCGTTGCTAATGTCGTCGAGCATCTTTTGTCCTTCGGCCTCCTTCTGGTGCAGTTGATCGGCAAGTGCGCCAGCCCGGCCGCTGCGAATATAGATTCCCGCGACCAGAATCAGGCTCAATACCCCGCAGCCGATCGCCACCGGATGTTTCTTCAGGACATTGACCACGTTTTTGGTGTCGATCGCCATGGCTACTTCCGGCCTGCTCCCTTCTCCTTCTTATACCGAAGGAACAAATCGAACGAAAGGCGCCCGGGGGTCGCTTGCGGCTCAAGGCGGTTCAATGCGACATCCCCGAAAATGCTCTTTTCATATTTGTCCTGCCGCAACTGCTCGAGGTAGGCGGAGGTGCGCCCCGCCGCCTCGTCAGGGGTCCCCACCACCGTTCCCCGAATCTCCACTCCGGAGTCGCGTACATCGATCGCATCCAACGCAATCGTTTTCGGAAGCGTCGACCCCAAATGCTCCAGGAAATGTGAAAGTACCAAACGTTGCGACAGGAAGGCGGCCAACTCGTCTATCTTCTTTGCCTCCTCGTCGAATTTGCGCGACAGCGCAACCGCCTGGGTGCTGGATTTTTGGTTGGTGTCGATCTGGCTCTGCCATTGGGCGACCTGTCGAGTCAGGCTCTTGATTCGATACTCCTGAATGCAGAAGTAGAGCATCAGACTCGCCGCGACCGCAATCGCCACAAAATTGACGAAGAACTGCGTCCGCACGACCTTGGTGTCCGGCAACCGTTCATGGTTGCGGAAATTGGGGTGCCAGGCGGGGATCAGGGGCACCTGCGACTTCTCACTTTTTTTCAGACGCAGCGGCATTGTGATAAACCATGAGACCAAGCAGACCCAGCCAGTGGAGGTCGGGAGATTGTGAAGCCACCGAAGGCGCCAGTGTGATATTGCACGACTTCAACCAGCCGGGAAGGTCAGGTTGAAGAACGCCAACCCCCAACTCCTTGGCCACCGCATTGCTCAGCCAGCCAAGCTTGGGAGGAAGCCGTGTGCACAGAACTTGACCGATCGACTGACCGGTCTGCACCTCGTAGAAGCCGATCAATGATTGCAGTTCCTTCAGGAGCTTCTTGACGAGCAATCCTCCCATATTCGTGAAATCGAACGTGTTGGAGAAAAACAGCTTACGGGCTGATGCTTCATCCTTCAGATTCAATTCCTTTTGAATCACCGGGACCATCGCCTCAATTCCCTGCGGCACCGGTCGCGCCACATCAAGGCCCTCGGAGGTCACGATGAACGTCTGCGTGCTGTCAGCGTCCATTTCGAGGAGCAGCGTCGGCGTCTTTAGTTGGGCAAACGCGTGGTAATTCACCACCGCTCCAACCGTTGCGATCGTCCCGAGCTCCAAACGCTCCGGGTAGACACCCAGTGCTAACAAATGCTCCTGGCCGGAGAGTAGCTCCTCGTTCGGACCGCCGGCAAAAACGACTTCTTTTTGCGACGTCACCCGGCTGATATCGTAGTCCGTACCATCCGAGGCGTGGAGCACCGCCAAGGTGCATTTGTCCGCCTCAATCCGGAACTGCTGCGAGCAAATCTCGCCGAAATAGGCCGGCTCCTTCAACCGCTTCAAATCAAGCGTGACGCGTCGAATAATGCGATGGGGCGGATAGACTCCACATCGGGCATGTATGTACCCGCTGCCGCTCTTTCTCGCTACGAGTTGTCTGACGGATTGTCGCAGCGTCTCATCGTCACGCGGAGCCTCCCGGATTTCCTCGATCACCATCGGTGGCTCCGTCGAGGAAGTCCGCGCCATCAACGCTTCGCGCTCGTTGATTTCGATGAAAAAGCCATTCGCCTTTTTCGAGAGCGATAACATGAGGACAGGGTACGGTCAGAAATTTGGATGCCTGAAATTGGACAGAAACGATACGCAAATTGTTGAGATCTGGGCATCATCCCCATTCGACGTAAGAGACTCGACGAGGCGCTTTCTTACGAGCACGATGATCCAAGACAAGGCCAAAAAGATCCCTTAGTCCCCGCCGGGAAGCCATTTACCCTTTCTTCATCCGCCTCGCATATTCGATGGGGGCGGCGTCCCGGTAGTAATGCTGGTCGGCGGCTGAGTATGGCGCCGACTTTGGCATCGCCCAAATCCTCCGCCAACCCGCCCGATAGGGTGATGCCGCATCGAAAAAAACCCGCCGCGTTTCTGCGGCGGGTCGGACTTCGTTTCGCGCCCATGAGGCGTCGGCAGTTTACTTCTGCCAAGTGCGCTTCTTGTGGCGGTTGGATTTCAAGCGCTTTCGACGCTTGTGTTTGTTCATCTTCAAACGACGCTTCTTCTTAAGGTTGCCCATAGGATTACCGGGGTGGCGGCGAGGCGCAACGTGCGGTGGTTTCGTCACCCTGTAAAGCAGAATTTAGGTCGGCGACAGGACCCACGCCGTGCCCGTCGCGCTGGCATACAATTCCAGGCTCACGGACCAATCCGGAAAGAGTCTTTGCATGCAGGATCCGTACGCAGAGAGCTGGGGCCGGTAGGCGTCGCTCAGACGACTTACGAATTCCTCGGAGGTTTCGCCGGCGCGAAGTCGGTTTGTCTTCCAATCCACGATACGCATTTTCCGACTCGCCTCGTCTTCGACCACCAAATCGATCACGCCATCGATCCACGCCCGCTCGTTGAGCGGCGCGAATACCGCCAGTTCCGCAAACCGCCGGACATTGGCCGCCCTCAATTCTGCGAAAAACGTCGTTGCGCGCAATCGGCGCAGCTCGGCCGCCGCGCGCGCCTCCCAGCCGGCCAACCGGGCGTGGTGCAGCGCCGATGCCAAGTGGGCCGCCACGGCCGCTTCCTGCCCATCCCACGGCATGAACTCCATCGTCTCGTGCCACCAGAGGCCGTACTCGACCGGATCGTCCGCCGTGCCGAGCCACGGCTCCTCGAACGCCGCTTCGTGTCGGCCCGCTCGCTGCCGATCGGTGTTTCCCGCCAAACGGTGGGGTAACACGCGCTCGGGCAGGACCGCCGGAGGCCGCAACGCCGATGTTGCCACCCGTCCGGGCGGCAGCCCGACCGCCATTGGCGTCGGCGCATCCGGCGACACCATATCCGCCGCGTCGATCTCGAGTGATGCGATCGCCTCAAGCGGCGTACCCCACAGGCCCGCAAAACTTGCCGGTTCCAGCGGCGTGGATTGCTCGGCCCACGGGAGTATCAACGCCCGGCGGGCCCGAGTCAGGGTGACATAAAGCAGACGCACAAGTTCTCGGAGTCGCTCGCGCTCCCGCGCCTCCCGGGTGGCCGCCGGCAGGCTTTCGTTATCGAAGTACACGTCCGCCCGTCCGTCCGGTCCTGGCACCAGACGGAGACCGGCTTCCGGTCGGCTTCCGATGCTGCGCCACAAGCCCAAGGGAATAACCACCGGCCACTCCAGACCCTTGGCTGAATGGGACGTGAGCAGATTGAGGGCGTCGTCGCTGGGTTTGCCCGCGGGCCGGACCTCGTCGACCGCAGCCAGCAACTGTCGCGACCATTCCCTTGGACCCGCCCCCTGCAGTCCGAGTTCGGCCGCGTGCGCCAGCAATCGCTCCAATTCACCATTGAGCCCACCGCCGGGATCGAGCCGCCTGGCCTTTTCCGCCAGACCGCAGACGCACGCCAGATCCTCCGCAAAGCGCTCCAGCGGCTCGCCCGCCAAGTCGACGCGTTCCACGAACGGCCGCAGTGCCTCCAGGGCCCCGCGCAACGGTTCGGCGTGGCGCCCCGGCTCGGCCCACCTGAATTCCTGCTCGGATCGAAGCGCCGCTGCAATCTCGGCATCGCTGACAGCGAAGACTTCGCGGAGCACCCCCGTCCATTCGAACAAGTTGTCCGGGTCGCACACGGCCGCTGCCAGGCCGCAGAGCCAGGCGTAGACCGGGTTGTCGCCGTTCCGGCTGCGACGCATCTGGAGGGCGATCTTCAAACCGGCTTTCTCCAGTTCCCGGCGTGCCGTGATCAGCCAATCGTTCCGCGGTGCGAGGAGACAGACCTCTCCCCAATTTCGCGCCCCAACCCCGGCCGGGCCCTCCCGGCACAAGAATGCAGCCAGTTGTCGCACCTCGTCGGCCAGCCGCACCTCGACCTTTGCTTTCTTTTCCAGCCGAGCCAACGTCACCCTGCCGAGGAACCCCGCCACGTTTTCTGGTCCCGCGACCAGCGGCTCGTAGTGCACCTGCAGGCAGGGGCTTGCCGCCCCGCGCGCCGAAGGAAGTCCGCAATTGTGCAGCCTCGTCGGGCCAAACGCCGGCGGCAGGGTCCGGTTGAGCAGCTCGATCATTCGATGGGGGGTCCGGAACGTGACATCAAAGGTGAGCTGCTCTCCGCCGTCTTCCCGCGCCAAGGCGTCAAGGTGTCGCTGAAAATTCCGGATGTCTGCCCGATCGCCGTAAATCGCCTGCTGGCTGTCGCCGACAAAACAGAAATGTCCCGGCCGCGGACCCAAGCCGCCACCCTCCGGCCAGGTACCGAGCGGTTCCCCTGGCGGACGGGTGATCTCGACCAATACCGAGAACTGCTGCGCGTCGGTGTCCTGCGCTTCATCAAGGATCACCCTCCATCCATCCGCCCGGATCTTGTCCAGGATCGGCTCATCGGCCAATACGGCCAGCGCCGCCTCGATTTGATCCGAGTAGGTCTGCACGCCGCGGTCGAAACGCCACGCCCGGTACCGCAACGCGAGTTCCGCCGCCAGCACGGCGCCCACCGCGGCCAGCCAGCCTTTGAGCGGCGCCAACAGACGCGCGTAGAGCGCCTCTATTCCCGCCGCCGTTCCTTCAGGCTTGGGCAGCGGCAGATAGGCGGCTTCCTCCTGAAACCGTCGGATCCAATCGACCGCCGTCTGTTGGTTTCGCTTCAAGGCCTCGGCGCCTCTGCCACGCCGCGTCGTGGCGGCGAGGATCTCCTCCAGAACCCGGTCGTCCGGTTGGGGCGGACCGGCGGTCGGGACTCGGTGCAGCAAACGCCGCGCCTCCGCGGTTCCGAGATTTCGGGCCAGGCCAAAAACGGAATCCAGCGGCGTATGCCGCAGGAAGGCGTTCACGTGTGAGCGCGGCAGAATGCCGAATTGCATGGCGTCCTGCTCCAGGAATTCCTCCCACCAAGACGTATCGTCGTCGGTTATCACCGCCGGATTGAGGTGGATGCCCAGTGTCTGACCATGATGCTGCGCCAGCAGCAGACAGAAGCTGTGAATCGTGCCAAAGAACGCCCGCTCCAGATGATCCAGCGCCGTCAGACCGGCGCCATGGCCGCCTGCACCTTCGCGTTCCGCCAAGCGTCGCAACAGGACGGCGCGCGCGCGCTGTGCAATCTGTGCCGCCGCCTTCCGCGTGAATGTCACCACCGCAGTTTTGCGCAGGCGCGCCTCTGCGTCCGGCGCTAGGGCGATGGCTGCCAGGCGCTCCGAGATCGCCGTGGTTTTCCCGGAACCCGCGCTGGCGCTCACGGCAAAGTTCCGATTCCATTCGTCGCGAAACCGATCACGCGCCGCCTGGTCTTTCAGCAGCTCAGACATCGGCATCCTCCTCGACCGCCGCATTGTCGGACAATTCGAAGGTCAGGCCGAACTTCTGCGCGAGTACCGCATGGGGAACGGGCGGACACGCCAGCGGCCAGTCAAAGCCTCGGCTGAATTCCGTCCGATCCGGTGTCAATGCGCCGTAGCGGCCGGTCGCAAGATGACGCCCGATCTGTCGCAGCGCCTTCAGGGCCGCCGGTAGCTCGGACATCTCGAGTGATTCCGCGCCCGGTCCGTCTGCCTTCAACAGCCAAACGCGTCCCGACCTCGCCCCAAGCGATTGCGCCGCCGCCAGGTAGACGCCGAGCTGCAACGACGAACCGCGCGCCATCCGCGCCGCCGACAGCGCCCCCTCGGTTCCAGTCTTGAAATCCACGATGTCCACTGTTGCTCCCTCCCACGCCGGACGGTCCAGAAAGACCAGGTCCATCCGACCGCGCACGTCCAGACGTCCAGCCGACTCGAGTGGAATCGTCGTCCCCGCCGGCAATGCCGCCTCCACTGCCACGTACGGCCCTGTCTCGAGCGCATAGACCTTCTCCAGAAGGCGGCCCGCCAGCTCCGCCATCTCGGCGTGGAACGAATCCCAATAGCGGTCGTCGGGCCATCGAGTGCGCACCTGCCGGAGCATCTCGTCGAGCTTCCCCCGCGCCTCCGCCGGCGCGGGTTTGCTCCGGAAGCCGCCTTCGCCCGGCGGGCCGGAAAACGCGTGAGCGAGCATCCGGTGCACCATTTGCCCCAAGGACCGTTCCTTGGCCCGCTCCAGCGGTCGCCACGCCACCGGGTGCAATCTCAGCACCGCTTCGAACCACAGGACCGCCGGATCCGCGACGCCCCGTTCGATCAAACGCGCAGCGAGATGCGCCGGCCTCGTGATGGCCGGCGGACCGCTCAGGAAGTACTCGTCAAATGGTGCGACCGGACTTTGCCGACGCCGCCAGACGGCGGCCCAATCGTCCACCACGCCGCCCGCACCAGCGTCGGTCCGCGGAGACGCCGTGCGGGCAAGGTCTGAAAAGGCCCGCTCCAGATCGCCCGACTGACTTCCGGGTGGCATGCTTGCCAGCAGTACACGCTCAAGCCAGGCGTTGGGTGCGAGGCGCAGGTCCGGCTCCTCCTCTTCAAAAAGGGCCGCCGTAAAGATGATCTGCTCCCGGGCGTCGCGCGCGATAGCGCCGTACGCCTGGCGCACCAGCAGGCGGCGGTCATCGTCTGCCGGCAATCCGATGGAGAATCGCTTCGCGGAGTCCAACGCCCGGCGCTGCTCGTCGGGCAGCCAGCAACTGGCCTCGACCCGCTCGGGCCAGATGCCCGCGTTGCTTTCAGCAAAGATCACGTGTGACCACTCCAGCGCGGCCGCGCGCCGCCGAGTCGTCAGGGTGATCGGCGCAAATCCACCGTGCCCCGGTGCGTCCGCCACGGGGCTTTTTGCCGGGAGGAACGATTCGATCGCCTCCATGATGATACCCGCCGGAAGCGGTCGGAGCTCCCGCTCGGCCAGCGCCTGGAGGGGTGACCATGCCGTTGGCGGCGCCAGGTTGAAATGCGCGCAGACCCCTTCGAAGCGCGCCAATGCGTCCATCAAGGTCAACTTTTCCGGCCATGCGGGGAGCAGAAGGTTGATGATTCGCGCGAGTTCCCCTCGCGTTGGATCATCCAGCTCCGTCAACCTCGCCTTCCATGCCGCGAGTGCGTGGGTCTGCAGCTCGTCGAATACCCGTTCGCAGAGTGGCCGGATAATCCGCAGGGGTTGGCGCACATGGTTGAGCGCCCGCAGCAGCGGCCACAGGTCCAGAAGTTCCTCCAGCCGCGCCCCACGCGCATAGAACGCCAGTAACGCACGCTGGAGTTGCTCATGCACCGCCGGCGGTCCGACCGTTGGGAGCAAATCTGCGAAGGGCAGGTCCCGCGCCACGAGCAGCCGCACCAGCCGCAGATGCGCCGCGTCCGCCCGCGGAAAAATCACTGCGATGTTCCCCGCGCCGGAAGCCACGAGTGCCGCGAGTTCGTCCACCAGCAACACCATTTCGTCGGCGCGGGTCCGCCCCACCAGGACCTGGCTCGAGGTCGCTGCGCCCCGTTCTCCAAGCCAGAGGTCCGCCACCCCGGCACAAGAGGTGGCATCGGGCGCATCAAGCCGCTCCGCTTCGACTCCCAGCAACGCCTCCCACATCTCGATCCAGTCCTCGTCCAGTGCGCGCGCACCGCGCAACTCGGGTTCCGGCAGCACCACGGTGAGATCGCCGCCCCGACGGGCAAATGCCGCAAGGTCGAAGAACTCGGCCCAGTTCTCCGCTGAAAAACCATAGATCAACGTTGCCGCGCCGGTGCGCAACGCTTCCGGCGGCGCCGCCGTCAAGGCGGCCGCCAGGTTTTGCCGGGGTGCGACCGAGTAGCCCAGCGATTCGACCCACGACATCAGACCGGCAAACACTGCGCGCAACTGCGGTACCCCGAAGTGTTCGGGACCAAACCCCGCCGTCAGCAAACTCTTGAATTCCTCCAGCGCGCGCCCCGCATCGCTGAGGAGGCTCTTCCAGAATCCCCACGCCGCACTGTCGGGAGTCAGGGCCGACAAGCGCTCCTGGATCAGGGCACGCAAGCCCAGAACGAGCACCTCATCGCGGACTGCCGGCGGATCGGGAAGGGCGAGCGCGAGCCATTTTTGGCGGGCCAGTCCGATGGTCAGGAATTCCACCCCCAGCAGCGGAACGCCCTCGGCCAGACAGCGCTGCTTCAGGGCATGTGATTGCCCGCGGGTCGGCACCACCACGTGCCGGCGGGCAATCCGGTCGCGTCCCGACTCCAGCCAGGGCCGCATGACCTGCGTCCAAGCCGTCCCGGCGTGGCGGGACAGGCGGAGTTCACACCTAGGCAGGACGGTCGGCATGCCAGCCTAGCTTGGGCAGAACTGAACCAAGGCTTCAACTCCGCTCGCAATCCGCCTCCTCGGTCCGGTCGGTTGACAAAAAACCCCGCGGCGGCGAGGCGGCGGGGTCGATGGCGGCGAACGATGCCAAAGCTACTTCGCGAAGACGTATTTTGCCGTATGCGACTTCACATGGGCCGCCGCATTGGCATGAACCACTCCCCGGCGCACCGCCCGGTCAATAGCCGAGACGTAGGCGATGGCGCTGCTCTTGGTCACCGCCGCGTCTCCGGATTTCACCGCCGCCCGCAGATTTTGCGCCAGCGTCTTGAGCCGGCTCTTTACCGCCTTGTTGCGCAGCATGCGCCGCCGCGTCTTGCGCGCGTTTTTGATGGCAGATCGGGTGTTGGCCATGAGAGATGCGTAAATTCGTTGCCTGCGACGAGAGAAAGGGCCGAAAATCCCACCGCTCTCCGGCAAGTCAAGCGGTTTCTCCCTGGCTCCGGGGAGCCTTGGTCTTGGGGCGGTAAGCCGGATTCTGTGCCCCGACTTGCGCCGGGGTGACCGTCATTTCTCTCGGCCGGTGGTGCGGCCGCCCCGCCGAGACGGGGTGCGACATACCCGGGACTGTCGGGCGGGCCGCCCAGTCCCCTATTTTGTCTTGCACCGGATTGGGTTTTCCGTGCCGCCGGCATCGCTGCCGACGCGGTGGGCTCTTACTCCACCTTTTCACCCTTACTGCGCCAAGCGGAAGCTGGGGCGAAAGCCAAGGGGACGACCCCTCTCGCTTTTGCCGTTCACCTCCGCCCAAAATTGCGCAGCGGTTTGTTTTCTGTGGCACTGTCCGTCACGACGACTTGAACCGCCGTGCCCCGGCTTGAGCGGAAGCGACTCCGGCCGGCGGCCTTGCGGCCAACCGGGCCGGCGCGACAACTCTTCTCGCCGGGAATCCTGCCCGATGGTGTCCGGACTTTCCTCTCCGAGGTGCCGGCAAGTCCACCACTGTGGTCCGCCGGCATGCTGGGCGCGGGTTTCCCCGCACCGTCGGGATGTATTCCAAAGAACGGAGCGACGATCCTGCCCCAAGACCAAGGATCGCCATCGTGCCAGAAATCGGATGCCGAATCAAGCCGTGAGACGGCTGAAACGCACCAGTCGATTTACTCAACTTGTTAGGGATAATAGGCTTCCGCCTCCAACCGGCGGCGGCCTCCCGCTCGGACCAGTCAGAGCCACTTGCGCGCCGGGCAGGGCCTGGCCGCGGCTATGCCTCCCAATAGACGATGCGCCCACACTGGTCGCAGGTAACCACCTTGTCGGCCCGTCGGATTTCGCTGTCGACATTGAACGAGATTCTGAGGTGGCAACCCTCGCATTTCCCTTCACGGACGGCGACCACCACCGGAAGGCCGGGCTTGACCGCCAGCCGGTCATAAAGCCGCAAAACCGCTTCGTCGATCGGTGCGCGCGCAGCGTCGGTCGCTGCCTGCGCCTCAACCAAGGCTGCCTGCAAGCCGGCTTCACGTTCGTGCAACGTCTGAATCCGCGCCTCATCGCCGGCTATGTTCCGCTTCAACTCAGCCTCTGCCGCGGCAAACCGCATTTTGGCTTCGTCGATCGCATAGAGCAGCTTCAGCTCTTCCTCCTCCAGCGCATCGATTTGCTCTTGCGTGTGCCCGATTTCAACGCCGAGTGCCTGATACTCGTCGTTCTTCCGCACCTGCAACTGCTGGCTCTTGTACCGCGCCAGTACCTCACCCGCCGAGGCAATCTCGTTTTCGCACGCCTTCTTTCGGGCCTCCAGGGCCTGCCATTCGCCCCGCGCCGCGTCGATGGACGCCCTCTCCGCCTCGATCTTCTGCTCGATCGTGGCACGATCTCGCGGCACCGCCCGCTGCTGTGCCTCAAGGGACAGTCGTGCCTGATCGCGATCCTGAAGGATGAGGAGCTTCTCGAGCGTCGGCGTCGGCATGAGTGTGCGTGCCACTCTGCGGCGCGCCTTCAGCCGGTCAACGGAAAGTTCCGATCCAGACCGCCGCCTAGATGTAGTACATCTCCCCGGGCCCCTTCGCCATCAGCTTGTCCAGAGTATAGCTCCGGCATTTGGCTTCAAATGCGCTGCGAACTTCGCGCCAAACCTGCTGCACCCGCCGGCCCGACTGACCGGTGGCGTTTCCGCTGAGTTCAAGCAGGCCGCCTTCAATGAGCTTCACGATGTCATACAAAGTGATTTTTTCCGGGGCGCGGGCGAGGAGGTATCCCCCCTGCTTGCCACGGCGGCTGGTGATCAGGCCCCCGTTGCGAAGCTCGCTTAGGATCTGCACCAGATAATTGGCCGGAACCGCCTCGATTTCGGCCAATTCCTCAATGTGCGCCAAACGGCCCTCCTCGTGATGGCGGGCGAGTTGCGCAAGCACGCGGCAGGCGTAGTCGACCTTCACTGAAAGCTTCACGGATTCAGCAACTTACAGGATAATCTATGGCATGCAACCTCAAATTGCGCGGGGTCTGAAAATCACCAAGAAAAACATTGTCCGACCCGCCATTTTCCGAGACAGTTTTTCTTCACTTTTCGCCGTTCATCTCGCACTGCATGCCTGACCAAGAAGACCCAAGAAACCTCAGCAAAATCCAAGCCGGCGCCGCCGCGTACGACGCGTCCAAGATTCAGAAATTGGAGGGGCTCGAGGGGGTTCGAAAACGCCCCGATATGTACATCGGGGACACGATGGAGCGGGGGTTGCACCATTGTGTTTTTGAGGTCGTCGACAACTCCATCGACGAAGCGCTGGCCGGGGTTGCGACGCTGATCACGGTTACCATCCACCTCGATGGTTCTTGCTCGGTGGAGGACAACGGTCGCGGCATTCCGGTCGACCTGCATCCCGTCTACAAGATTCCGGCGCTTGAGCTCGTGCTCACCAATCTTCACGCCGGCGGCAAATTCGGCAAGGGCGCCTACCAGGTGTCCGGCGGTCTCCACGGCGTCGGCGCAAAATGCGTCAACGCGGTCTCGGAATGGTTCGAAGCCGAGGTCCGGCGCGACGGCAAGGTCTACCACATGCGGTTTGCGCAGGGCAAAACCACCCAGAAAATGACGGTCATCGGCGAGACCAAGAAGACCGGCACCAAGATCACCTTCAAGCCCGATCCGGAGATCTTCCGCGTCACCCGTGAATTCAAATATGAGGTCCTCGCCAGCCGTCTCCGCGAGCTCGCATTTCTCAATCCCGGCGTCTCCATCACCCTGATCGACGAGCGGTCGCGCAAGGAGGAACGGTTCCTGTTCAAGGACGGAATCTCCGAGTTTGTCCGCTTCCTCAACGCGAACAAGAACGTGCTGCATCCGAAGCCCATCACGTTCAACGACACGGTGCCAAACGAGGATCCGGGCAAGGCCGGTACCCTCGTCGACGTGGCCCTGCAATACAACGACTCCTACAACGATCAGATCTTCGCCTACGCGAACTCCATCTTCAACCTGGAAGGGGGCACCCACCTCTCCGGATTCCGCACGGCCCTCACGCGCGTCATCAACAATTTTGCCAAGGCCAACAACCTTACCAAGGACAAGGACCCGGGCATTACCGGCGACGACGTGCGCGAGGGTCTCGTCGCCGTCGTGTCCATCAAGCTGCCCGAGCCGCGCTTCGAGGGCCAGACCAAGACCAAGCTGTCCAACTCCGAAGTGGACGGCATCGTCCAGAAGATTGTCGGCGAAAAGCTCCGGTTCTATTTCGAAAAGGAAACGGCGATCGCCAAGCGCATCATCGACAAATGCCTCAACGCCGCCCGTGCCCGCGAGGCGGCCCGCAAGGCGCGCGAAACGATCCGCAAGGGTGCGTTGTCCGGCGGAGGGCTGCCCGGCAAGCTGGCCGACTGCTCCGAGCGCGATGCCGCCCTGACCGAACTTTACATCGTCGAGGGCGATTCCGCCGGCGGCTCGGCCAAGCAGGGACGCGACCGGCGGTACCAGGCGATCCTTCCCTTGCGGGGAAAATTGATCAACAGCGAGAAGGCCCAGCTCGACAAGGTGCTTAACAACGAGGAAATCCGGACCCTGATCACCGCCATCGGCACCGGCATCGGCACGGGTGAGGACGACTCGGCCTTCGATGCCGGCAAGGCCCGCTACCACAAGGTGATCATCATGACGGACGCCGATGTCGACGGCTCCCACATCCGCACCCTGCTGCTCACCTTCCTCTACCGCCAGATGCGCGGTCTGATCGAACGCGGTTACGTCTACATCGCCCAGCCGCCCCTCTATAAGATCAAGCGCAGGAAGCGCGAGCAATACGTCGACAACGACGAACAGCTCAATCGCATCCTGCTCGAACTCGGATCCGAGGATGTCACTCTCACGCGGCTGCGCGACAACGTCACTTTCGATCCCGCCAAGATCGACCGGATTGTCGAGTCCCTCGCCGCTCTGGAGAAGCTCGGCGCCGGCGTCACGCGCTACGGTGCGTCGTTGGTCGATTACCTCACCCGGCACGATCCGGCGACCCACGAATTGCCCCGCTACGTGGCACGCGTCCGCGAAGGCAACCGTGAAACCCACGATTTTCTGCGCGACGACGACGAGCGCGCGGCGTTCATCGGGCGCATGGGACTTGACGTCGACTCGCTCGACCAGCCCAGTTCGTCCGAAGGGCGGAAGGGAGAAAATGGAAGCTCCGCCCCGTTTGGGGTGCGCCGCATCACGATCCACGAGATCTTCGAGTCGAGCGAGATGACCAAGCTGTTGCGGGGCATGGCCGCCGGGGGGCTCGACGTGTCACGCTTCGCTCCCGGCGAGGCGCCCCGGTTCGTGCTCACCGAGAACGCCGGCCAGAAGACCGAAACCCGGACCGAGCTTTTCGCGCCCTTCGATATTCTCGACCACATCCGTCAGCTCGGCCGGCGCGGACTGGCGATCCAGCGGTACAAGGGCCTCGGGGAGATGAATCCCAAGCAGCTCTTCGAAACCACGATGGATCCCGAGAAGCGCCGGCTGCTGCGCGTCTCCATCGACGACGCCGCCAAAGCGGACCATCTGTACACCCTGCTCATGGGTGATGAGGTCCCGCCGCGACGCCAATTCATCGAGGACAACGCGCTCAACGTGCAGTACCTCGACGTCTGAAGCTGAAGCCCTGGCCGGCGGAAACGGGCCGATTGCGCACGCGCTTCCCGGAGCCATTTCCCCGCATTATTCCCGATCGCCGCTCACCAACATCCACCTCGCTCCCCCGCTGTGTACACCGCCAACGAAAAGCTGTCGACGGCCAACATCACCGAGATCATGCAGACGGCCTACATCGACTACTCGATGTCGGTCATCATCTCGCGTGCGTTGCCCGACGCACGTGACGGTCTCAAGCCGGTGCAGCGCCGGATCCTGTACGCGATGCTGCGCGAGGGTCTGCTCCACAACCGCGCCTATGACAAGTGCGCCGGCGTGGTGGGCGAGGTCCTGAAGAACTACCATCCTCACGGCGACGCCTCTGTTTACGACACGCTCGTCCGCATGGCGCAGACCTGGGTGATGCGCTATCCCCTGATCGACCCCCAAGGCAACTTCGGCTCCGTCGACGGCGATCCGCCCGCGGCCTATCGCTACAC
>JBJKRV010000308.1:0-5009 GCA_046704465.1 Opitutaceae bacterium
ATGGCGGCGACGCCGGTGCCGGCTATGGCATCGCGCAGGGCGATGCTGGTGTGGGCCAACCCGCCCGGGTTGATCACGATGCCGTCGCAGCCGCGGTCGGCGAGGGCGCCGAGCCGGTCGATGAGGGCTCCCTCGTGGTTCGATTGGAAAAAGGTCACGCGGACCCCGAGCTTCCGGGCTTCGGCGCGGATCATGGCTTCGAGGTCGCGCAGCGTCGCGGTGCCGTAGATGGCGGGCTCGCGTTTGCCCAGACGATCGAGGTTGGGGCCGTTCAGCACGGCGATGGTTTTCATGGACGAAGACTCGGTTGCTCCGGAGCCCGCGGCGGTCGCAGACGAGGCTCCGGTGCCATCCTCTCTGCTGCTTCCGCGGCCTCCTGTAAAGGATTACAGCGGATTGTCGGTGGCGATGAACTCCCAGGGCAGCCGGAATTTCTCCGCCAACTCGGCGGCGAGCGCCCGGACTCCGTGCACCTCCGTGGCGTAATGACCGCACAGGTAGAGGTTCAGCCGGTGCTCCTGCGCGAAGCTGAACCAGTGCTCGCTCAATTCGCCGGTGACGAGGGTGTCGGCGCCGGCCGCCTCTAGTTCCGGCACCGCGCTGTCGCCGCTGCCGCTGCAGAAGGCGACGTGCGTCGGCCGGGCGCTGCCCCATTCGATGGCGACCACCCGCGCATAGAGACTCTCGAGGCGCCGGCGCAGCGCCTGGCGGGCGCGGCCCCATCGGGCGATGCGGCCGATCGCCTCGCCCTCGTGCTCCAGAAACGGACGGCTGGACCGGAGGCCGAGCTGGCGGGCCAGAATCACGTTGTTGCCGATCTGCGGATGGGCGTCGAGCGGCAGGTGGCTGGAATAAAGGGCGCAATTGGCGCGGATCAGCGTCGCCACCTTGGCAAACGACACCCCGGTGAGGGGACGCAGCGGCGACCAGAACAGGCCATGGTGTACGATCAGGAAATCCACCCCGGCGGCGGCGGCGCGTTCGAAGGGCACCAGCCCGGCGTCGACCGCCGCCCCGATGCGGGATGCCCGTCCGTCGTTCGCCACCTGCAGGCCGTTGGCGGCGCCGGGGTAGTCCTTGAATGCCGGGCGGCGGGTCCGACGGTCACAGTAGGCGACGAGATCGCTCAGTTGAGGCATGCCTCGTTTTTGGCGCGGTGTCCCGGCGTTTGCAGGCAAAAAACCCGGCGGCAAGGCGCCGGACGTCACGCGGGCACGGGCACGGTGAGACGGAACGTGGTGCCGTTGGGACCGGTGGCCTCAACGTCCAGCTCGGCGTCGATCTGGAGCGCCAGCAACCGGCTGATGGCCAACCCGAGGCCGGAGCCGCCGGTCCGGCTGCTGCGTCCGGGTTCGAAAAGATGATCGCGAATATCCTCGGGAATGCCGCGGCCCTCGTCCGTCACCCGGACAGTCACGTGACCGTCGGTCTTGCGAAGGGAAACGGCGACGCGCCGGCCGGGATCCGTGGCCGTGATGGCATTCTGCACCAGATTGCTCGTGATCAGGCAAAGGAGGCTGCCGCGGTGGCTGTCGAGCGTCTCGCCAAAGCCGCCGTCGACCGCCATCACGACCCCCTTCCGCTCCGCGGCCGGCTGGCTGCGTTTGCGAATGATCTCGGCCAGTTCCCCCCCGGTCAGTTCGTACCGGGTCTGGGTCGAGGTGTCGCCCAGCAGGGCCACGGTCTCCTGGATCATCGCCTGCATGCGTTCGGTGTAATTGGCGACCGTCTGCCAGTCGGCGGGCGCGGGGCCGCCCCCGCCGTGATCGCTAACCGTGGCCCGCAGGCCCGCCACGGATCCCTGCAGGCCGTGGATGAGGTGCGAGGTGATCTGGCCGAGGGCCGAAGTCTTGGCGGCGAGCGCCAGCTCAAAATTCGCGCGGACCAGGCGTTCGTTGCGCTCGGCCACGGTCCGCTGGGCGCGACGAAGGACGAGATAGGTGGCCGCGATCACCACCGCGATGAGCAGGACGCCGATGGCAAGGGTGGCGGCAGTCTGGTGATTGACGCGCGCGTCGATGGCAGCCAGCTCCTGGGCCAGCGAGCGGCCGTCGATGTAGTATTGGGCAAACCCGAGGATCTTCTTCGCGCCCGCGGCATGCAGCGGCAGCAACACCTCGAGGACCGGGATCGAACCCGGGCCGCGGTCACCGACCCCGGCAAAATAGCGGTTCAGGGGAAAGTGCGGATAATAGCGGCTGATCGATTTGCCCTTGAGCAGCTGCAGGTAGTCGTTGAGGGGCAGGTCGCCGAACAGGAGCGATTCCGGCGCGACGCGCAGGACGCGTCCGGCGGAGTCGAAGATCACCACCGCCAGCATGTGCTTCTGGTCGACGCTGTCCAAGACGGCGGCCAACAACTCGGCGGTGCCGGTCGGCCGGCCGGCCAGGGCCGCCTGACGCTGGGCCAGCTGGCGCTCGGCCATCGGTCCCAACAGGTCCGCGGCCCGGTCGATGATGGCGCGGCGAATTTCCTGACGCAGCTCGGCGCGGAAGCGGATCACCGTCACCGTGAAGATGGCCAACAGCAACGCCCCGGCGGCGAGTACCGGCAGGGCGAGGCGCGAGAGCCGCGGATTCATGCGACGAGGATTCGGGCGGTGCGGCGGGGGTTGGCGGTTCCAGGGAGGGTGCGGCCGGCGATTTTGCCGGCCGGACGGCGTGGACGTCAATTGCCGGAAGCCGGGACGTCCGTCTCCATCTCATGAATGCCGGTGGCAAATTCCTGCTGGAGCGCCTGCAGGGTCTTGCCGTGGGCGGCGTCCGTGTTGGCGGCGGCCAGCTTGGCCAGCTGGTCGCGGATCGAGTGCCGTTCGGCGGTCAACTTCGCAATGCGGGGCGCGTTCTCGCGGTCGAAGGCATCGATGGCGCGGCTCGTCTCCGGGCCCGGATTCAGTCCCTGGATCCGGGCGGTCAGGGCCGTCTGCAGGGCGGTCTTTTCCTGTTCATAGGCCTGGATCCGGGTCGCCAGGGCCGGTGGCAGAAACGATCCGATCGAGGCGTCGGCGGATGATGGCGCGGCGGGATCCATGGCGGTCGTCACGTGGTGTTCGCCCGCGAACTCGACGCTCTCGTGGTGGATCACCGAGTCGAGGTAGGTTTGGTTCACCTGGCGCACGACTTCAGGCGGCGGGAGAAATTCCTCCACCTTCGGCGTGCCGACCTTGACCTGGCCGGAGGGCACGACCGGTGGCGTGGCCGTCAACGCCTCGGTATGATTCTGTCCAAAGTAGGGCGCCGCGCCCCGCAACAGGGCCGGCAGCGCGTCGCGCATCGAGTGTCCGGCGCTGTCGGTGCTCATCCTGACCCGCCAGACGAGATCGGCCTTGCCGTGGACAATGGAGGCGTAGTCATAGGCCGAGAGGATGACAAAGTAGCGGTTGTCGTGCGCCAGTTGCAGGAGCGTCTGTTCCTCGGGGTCGATGATGGGAATGTGCACGAACCCCGGCTGCCGGCGATCCATGATGTCCTCCACCATCCGGCGGGCGTATGCCTTTGGCGCCACCAGATAGATTCGCGCCCGCAGGTTGGGTTGAATCTGGAAGATGTTGCGGATCTGGAAGGAGTCCCGGTTGAGCAGCCCCCAATGGTAAATCAGGACCAGCGAAGGAGCGTGCTCGGCCGTGGCCGGCAGGTAGTGCTGGGTGGCGAGCGATTGGTGGACGGCGTTCGCCACGGCGGACGGAGGCGGCGGATTTTCGCCCGCAATCGGGTCGCCCGCTTCGATGTATCCCCCATCGTACGCGACATAGTACGCCGGATGCTCGGCCGTGGGCGGCGTCGGAGCGGTGGCCGGATTCATCTGTTCGGCCACCACGTTCTCATAGACGTTGCCGAACCATGACGCGCGGAGGGTTGAGGCCGTCATCGCCACGCCCAACCCGCAGGCGGCGACGACCAGACTGAAATGCATGTATGTTTTCATTGGATGATGGGGATGTTCTGATCTCCTAGCTGCTCACCGCTTCTTGACAGGGATTCTTACACAATAATTCATTGCAGGTCAATAGGTTGAATCCGCGACGGTCATCACATGATGTTCGCCCGCGAATTCGACACTTTCCTCGTGGATCAGTGAGTCCAGATAGGTCCGGTTCATCTGGCGCGCAACTTCCGGCGGGGGAAGAAACTCTTTCACCTTGGGCGTGCCGACCTCGACGTGGCCGGAGGGCACCACGGACGGCGTGACCGTCAGCGCCTCGTTATAATTCCGGCCGAAGTACGGCGCGGCGCCCCGCAGCAGGGCCGGCAAGGCGTCGCGCATTGAATGGCCGGCACTGTCGGTGCTCATCTGGACGCGCCAAACCAGGTCGGCCTTGCCGCGGACGACAGAGGCGTAGTCATAGGCCGAGAGGATGACAAAGTAGCGGTTGTCGTGCGCCATTTGCAGGAGCGTCTGTTCCTCGGGATCGATGATGGGAATGCGCGCGAACCCGGGTTGCCGGCGGTCCATGATGTCCTCCACCATCCGGTGGGCGTAGGATTTCGGGGCCACCAGATAGATTCGCGCCCGGAGGTTGGGTTGGATCTGGAAGGCACTTCGAATCTGGAACGAGTCCCGGTCAAGCAAACCCCAATGGTAGGTCAACACCAGCGAAGGCGCGTGCTCGGCCGTGGCCGGCAGGTAATGCTGCGAGGCGAGCGACTGGTCAAGGGCGCTTGCCACCGCGGACGGGGGCGGCGGATTCTCACCCGCAATGGGATCGCCAGCCTCTATGTACCCGCCATTGTAGGCGACGTAATACGCCGGATGCTCGGCCGTGGGCGGCGTTGGAGCGGTCGTGGAATTCGACTGCTCGGCCACCACGTTTTCGTAGAGGTTGCCAAACCACGACGCGCGGGCCGTTGAGGTTGTCATCGCCACGCCCAACCCGCAGGCGGCGAAGACCAGACTGAAATGCGTGAATGTTTTCATTGGATGATGAGGATGTTCTGGTTTCCCAGTTGCTCGTTGCGTGCCAGGGACGAACAGTGCGTTGCAAGGCGTTATTGGATAGATAGATGAATGGA
>JBJKRV010000309.1:0-2857 GCA_046704465.1 Opitutaceae bacterium
CCCCGAGTCCCTGCGGATTGCAGCCTGTCAGATCGGCCACCAGCGCGTCCAGCCCCTCCTGCTCCAGTTTCGCCGCCACCGCGGCGCGCACCGCCTCCGGCACCTCGACCTCATCGGCCACCGGCGCAAAGAAGGCCTTCAGGTAAAATCCGCTCCCGCCGGTCACCAGCACGGGCCGCCCGCGCGCAACGATCTCGTCGCATGCTGCCCGGGCCGCCTCCAGGTACCGCGCCACATCCCACGGCTCGGTCACGTCCAGGACGTCGACCAGATGGTGCGGCACGCGTGCGCGCTCCACCGGCGTCGGCTTGGCCGTGCCGATGTCCATGCCGCGATATCCCAGCAGCGAATCACAAGAAACGATCTCCGCGCCCCGTTCTTCGGCCCAGCGCAGCGCCCACTCGGTCTTTCCCACCGCGGTCGGTCCGGTCAGCACATGGAGCACGCGTTCCGTCATTGCGGCCATCTTCCCGCAACCGGCGCGACGCGCAACCTCCGCGATGACCGTTGCCGGCGGCGTCCGATCGGGTGATGCGCCCGGGTCCCCGGATCCGGCGGGCGACACTCCCGCCGACCGCGACGAGCCCTCTTCCCCGCTCCTCCGGGCAAATTTGACGTGCCTTCCCCTCCCGCCGATTCCATAGTCTCGCCCGCGTCCGCCATGCCCAAGAGTGTGTTCCATTCCATCCGAAACGCCTTCATTTCCGGGCTGTTCATGTTGGCGCCGCTGGCCGTCACCTGGTACGTGTTCAGCCTGCTGGTCGAGGGCGTGGGCGGCGGATTCCGGCGCTACTTCTTCTTCTTTGTGCCCGAGGCGCTGCTCGATCACGCCGCCCTGACGATCGTGTGGGACGTGCTCGCGATGCTCATCGTCTTCGCGATGATCACGGTGCTCGGCTATCTGTCCAAGTACTTCCTCGGGCAGTATTTCGGCGGACTCGCGGAGCGGTTCATCCAGACGATCCCGGGCGTGAACAGCGTGTACAACACGGTGAAACAGATCGTCGGCACCTTCTCCACGCAGAACCGGAACCTGTTCTCGAAGGTCGTCATGATCGAGTACCCGCGCAAGGGCATCCACACCATCGGCTTTCTGACCAACAAGGCGGTGGGCGAGACCGGGACGCGGGCGGGGACGGAGCTTTGGACCGTCTTCGTGCCGACCACTCCCAACCCCACGGGCGGCTTCCTCCTGCTCTGCCCGCGCGAGGAGATCGTCGAACTGGATATGTCCGTGGGCGAAGGCATGAAGATGATCATCTCCGGTGGCACCGTCATCCCTCCGTGGTCGGGCGGAAATCTGCCGTCCCCGCCCAGCGCGCTGGCCGCCGCTCCCCGCGACCGCGCCGACCGCGGCTAGCCAGCCGCGGCGGCACCATCGCCGGGAGCCTCGCTTCCATCGGTTCCGATGCCGGGCCAGCAACTGCACTCCGAGGGCCTGGTCCTGTCGCGCCGTCCCCCGGGCGACCGTTTTCAACCGTACTCGATTCTCACCGCGGAGCATGGGGTCCTGACGTGCCTGCGGCGGCTGGCCGCCCGCTCGACCTCCACCACCGCGATGCTCGACCTGTTCGACGAGGCCGACCTTTTTCTCGAGAGCTCGAACCAGGGCCGGACCTGGTTCATCCGGGAAGCCCGGTTGTTGGGCCGGCTTGCCGCCATCGGCCGCAGCTACGACACCCTCCGACTCGCTTCGGCCTTCGCGGCGATCCTCGTCCGCAACCGCGGGCCCGAGGAAGGCCGCGCCCGGGTCTACGAACTGGCCCGGCGCACCCTCGCCGCCTTCGACGCCGCCGCGCGGTCCGATCTCGTCTACCTCAAAGGGCTCTATCGCTTCGCCCGGG
Organism: Opitutaceae bacterium; assembly: GCA_046704465.1. Classification (GTDB taxonomy): domain Bacteria; phylum Verrucomicrobiota; class Verrucomicrobiia; order Opitutales; family Opitutaceae; genus Fen-1467. The sequence goes on from JBJKRV010000309.1 coordinate 1,845, forward strand.
ACGAAGGCTATCCGGTGAGGGAGGATTGGTGGCAGAACCTGCCGCCGGCCGAACGCGGCCCGGCCGCCGACATCTTGGGCCGGCCGCTGTCCGAACAGACGGCCGATGCGGATGCCGTTGCCCGGCTCACCCGCCTGCTCGAGGACTACCTTCGCACCCGCACCGAAATCCTGCTGGAGTGACAAGAGTGGTCAGCGTGAAAGTGACGGCGGAGGCGGATCCGCAGGGGCGAACCCGAACCGGCAATCCGCTTTGTCGTCTCTCCACCCTCCCTTCACTTTCGCCTTAGCCCTCATTTTCGCTTCCCCATGCAATTCTCCCTCGACGACCGCACCTGTGCGCTGAGCGTGGGCGAATTCGCCGCGTTCACGCTGGGACCGCGCGACGCCGGAACCGGCGGCCCGGCGGGCGTCTGGAGGGCCCGGCTCGGCCAGCAATGGCATACCCGGTTGCGGGCGCAGACTTCGGACCAGGTTGCCTCGGGTGCGGCCCTCGCCGCCGTCTTCGAGGTGCCGCTGACGCTCGATCACTGGCACCGCGGCTGGAAGTTCACTTTCAGTGGCCGCGTCGACCAGATCGTCGCCTCCCCGGAGGCGGTGGTTATTCGGGAGATCAAGACGGTCACCAGCCCGCTGCCGGCCGAGACCGTCGACCTGCGGACCGACTACGCCGATTATTTTGTCCAGGTGCTGACCTACCTGGCCCTGCTGCGCCCGCTCGCTCTCACGCCGACGGACGCCGGCGCGCGTTCCCTGCCCGGGCTGCCCGGGCTCGAGCCGCTCGCCGCGGTTCTGCCGGCATCACCGCGCCCGCCGCTTCGGGCCGAACTCGTCTTTGTCGAGGTGGCCACCGGGCTGACGCAGGCGGTCAGCCTCGCGGCCGACGACGAGCCGATCTTCCACGCGCAGCTTGAGCGTCTGCTGGAGTTCCTCCAACTCCGGCTTCGGGCCCGCGAGCGCTTGTCCGCCCTGCGTTTCCGGCCGGCGTTCGCCATCCTGCGGCCGGGCCAGGAG
>JBJKRV010000310.1:0-5870 GCA_046704465.1 Opitutaceae bacterium
CCGTGGCGCCCGGGCGCGACGTCGACAGACCGCGGCCGGGCAGGAAAAAACGCTGGACCGGATTGGCTCGCTGGCGGTGACCGCGATCGTTTCTAACCAGTTGCACGGGCGCCGGCTCCCTGGCATCCGTGTGAAACGCCCTTTTTTTACCCCATGAAGATCCGACCGCTGTACTCCCTCGCCGGCTGTGTGTTCGCCTTCTCCCTGCTCGCCACCCGTGACGCGCGGGCCGCCGCGGCATCGGCACCGCCTCCAGATGCCGCGATCGCCTTCACCGGCGAGGCGCCGCCGCCCCGGGAGCCGCTGAGCCTGTGGTACCGGCATCCGGCGCCGGAATGGGTGCAGGCGCTGCCGGTGGGCAACGGCCGGCTGGGTGCGATGGTGTTCGGGGGCGTCACGCGCGAGCAGCTTCAGCTCAACGAGGACACGCTTTGGGCCGGCGGACCGTACGATCCGGTCAACCCCGAGGCGCGCGCCGCCCTGCCCGCGGTGCGCCGGCTGATCCTCGCGGGGAAATACCGGGAAGCGAACCAACTCGTCAGCGAGAAGGTCATGGCCCGGCCGCTGCACCAGATGCCCTACGAGCCCGTGGGCAGCCTGTTCCTGACCTTTCCCCAGGTGACGGCGGTCGAGGGTTACCGCCGTGACCTCAACCTCGACACGGCCATCGCGGGCGTCAGCTACACGGCGGACGGCGTGCGCTACACACGCCGGGTGTTTGCCAGCGCGCCGGACCGGGTGATCGTCGTCCGCCTCACCGCCGACCGGCCCGGCCGGATTTCGTTCACGGCCGGCATGACGACGCCGCAGAAGGCGACCGTCCGCGTCGAGGAGCCCGGCACCCTGGTGATGCACGGCGTCAACGGCAGCTCCGACGGCATCCAGGGCGCCCTCACCTTCGCGGCGCGGATCCGGGTGATCGCCGATGGCGGGCGGACCGTGGCCCAGGGAGACACGGTGAAGGTCACCGGCGCCAATTCCGCCACGCTGCTCATCGCGATTGCCACCAGCTACCGGACCTTCGACGACGTGAGCGGCGACCCGGTGGCGTTGACCGGACGGGAACTCGCCGCGGCGGCGCGCAAATCCTATGCCGACCTCCGCGCGGCCCATGTCGCCGACCACCAGCGCCTGTTCCGGCGGGTCCGCCTCGAGCTTGGCTCGACCCCGGCGGCCCGGCGGCCGACGGACGAGCGCATCCGCGACTTTGCCACCGACGACGACCCGCAGCTGGCCGAGCTCTATTTCCAGTTCGGACGCTACCTGCTCATCTCCAGCTCCCGCCCCGGCGGCCAGCCCGCGAACCTGCAGGGCCTCTGGAACGAGAGCATGAATCCGCCCTGGGGCAGCAAGTACACGATCAACATCAACACGGAGATGAACTATTGGCCCGCCGATTCCACGAATCTCGGCGAGTGCGTGGACCCGCTGGTGGCGATGGTGGAGGACCTGACGAAGACGGGCGCCCGCACGGCACGCGAGATGTACGGCGCGCCGGGCTGGGTCGTGCACAACAACACCGACCTGTGGCGCCCCAGCGCCCCGATCGACGGTCCGCTCTGGGGCATGTGGCCGACCGGCGGGGCCTGGCTGTGCGAGCCGCTGTGGGAGCGCTATGTCTACAGCGGCGACCGGGCCTACCTCAAAAGGATCTACCCGATCATGAAGGGCGCGGCCCGCTTCTTCCTCGCCACGCTGGTGGAGGAGCCGACGCACCACTGGCTCGTCACCTGCCCGTCCCTCTCCCCCGAGCACCAGCATCCCGACGGCGTCGCCATCTGCGCCGGGCCGACAATGGACGAGCAGCTCCTGCGCGACCTGTTCGGCCACTGCATCCGCGCCGCGCAGATTCTCGGGGTGGACGCGTCCTTCCGCGCCAAGCTCGCCGCCGCGCGCGCCCGCCTGGCGCCCGACCAGGTCGGCCACGCGGGACAGCTGCAGGAATGGCTCAAGGACTGGGACATGGAGGCGCCGGACATCCACCACCGCCACGTGTCCCACCTCTACGGGCTCTTTCCGGGCGAACAGATCTCGCTCCGCGAAACGCCGTTGCTGGCCGCCGCGGCGCGCCGGTCGCTCGAGATCCGGGGCGACGAGTCGACCGGCTGGGCCACCGCCTGGCGCATCGCCCTCTGGGACCGCCTGCACGACGGCAGCCACGCCTACCGGATCTTCCGGTTCCTCCTCAGTCCGGAGCGCACCTATCCCGACATGTTCGACGCGCACCCGCCGTTCCAGATCGACGGCAACTTCGGCGGCACAGCCGCCATCGCCGCCATGCTCCTCCAGAGCCGCGAGCCCGACTCGGCCGACCTGCGCTCGGAGGCCTGGGTGGCGCGGGAGGAGGCCGCCAAGGGAAAGCCTGGGGCCGAAAGTCCGGAATCCAAAGTCGAGGAGCCGCGGCCGGACAACCTCTATGAGATCGAGTGTCTGCCCGCCCTGCCCCCGGCCTGGCCGTCGGGTTCGGTCAGCGGGCTGCGCGCCCGGGGCGGCTTCGAGGTCGCCGAAGCGTGGACGGACGGCGTCCTCGCCGAGGCCACCATCCATTCGCTGTGCGGCAACCCCGTCCGCCTGCGCTACGGCAACGCGACGCGCGTCGTCCGCCTCAAGGCCGGCGAGACGTTCCGCTGGGACGGGAAATAATCCCGGCCGAGGCGCGAGTCGCTTTCGGCCGGGTCGGCCCGGTTATGGTCCCGAAGCGCCGGCCTTTGCCAGCGCGGCTTCCAGGGCTTCCAGCTCCGATTGCGAGAGCGGTGGCTGCCGGTAGCCCAGGACCGTCCGCACGCTGGCCCACTCCGCCGCCTCGGGCAGCTTGCCGAAGAAGTCCGACCCGAGGTATTTGTCGAGGACCGCCCGTCCCGCCGCGTCGTGCATCACTTCCCCGACCCGCGAGTCGAGCGTGAACGGCTGCCCCGGCTTTCGCATCTCGCGCTTGTGCGCCGCCTCGAGCGCCGCAGCCATGGCCGGCTCGGGCGTCAACAGGTGCACGCCCCGCAGCCAGGCCAGCAACAGGTTCGGCCATTGGTCGAGGGAGGGATCGTTGTGGCCCAGCCCGCTCCCGTGGCCTCCGTGCCGGAAGAGGTGCATTTCCGCGGACACGCCCGCCTTGATGAGGGCGCTGTAGAACCGGACGCTGGCCTCCACCGGCACGACCGAGTCGTCGGTCGTGGCGTAGATGAAGGTCGGCGGCGTCCTGGCGGTGACCAGCGTGGCCGGGGTGTACCGCTGCTCGAAACTCTCCCACTCGTTCTTCGGCACCTTCACCAACTGCTGGTAGCGCGGGATGAAGGGCGGATGGATCGGCTCCATCGCATTGAGCCACGGATACCCCAACACCATGAAGTCCGGCCGGCTGCTCTCCCGGTCGATCGGATCGGGCGCCTGCGGATTCCCCGGGGCGCCCACCGTGCCGGTCATGGCCGTCAGATGCCCGCCGGCGGAAAAGCCGCACATGCCGATCCGGTCCGGCGAGACATGGTAGAGCGCGGCGTAATAACGCACCCAGCGGACGGCCCGTTGCGCGTCCTCCAGCGGTATCGGATAGAGATACTTGGCGCCCAGCCGGTAGCGGAGCACGAAGGCCGTGATTCCGTGGTCGGCGTACCAATCGGCCACCTGCCGCCCTTCCAGGTTGCTCGCGAGCATGAGATAGCCGCCGCCCGGGGCGACGACCACCGCCGTGCCGTTGCCCGTCCCCGGCTGGGGCAGAAACACCGTGAGCGTCGGCGTGTCCAGGGGGCCGTGCCCCTTGGCGTCCGGCACGGGGCCCGTCCACAACGGCTCCGTCGTGATCCCCAGGTTGGGATCGAGCGCGTAGGACGGCCCCTGCGCCGCTTCACCGGTTGGATTCGCGGCCAGACACACGGAGACGAAGCTCAGCGCCACGAGACCGCCCAGGCAGGCAATGATGGATTTGTTCATGATTCGATTTCTATCCTTTCAGATTCGTCGGCCGCCAAGGACGGCGCCGGGATGCGGCGGCATCCGGCGATGCCGCCCTACATTTCGCAGGCACGCCGTCTGCGGCCTCTTCACGTTCGCCGATTTCCAAACGGCAGGTCCTCCGCTCATCGCGCCTGGCCCACGTGCTCGTCGAAGAACTTCGCCATGAGGCGATGGGCCTCCTGCGACTCGGGCAGGTACCACTCGTTCCAGAACGCATGCGGCAGCGCTTCGAAGACGACCAACTGGGTCTTGTCGCCCGCGCGCAGGAACGCCCGGTCGAGAATCGTGGTCCCGCTGAGGAGCATGTCGCGGGTGCTGGTGATGAAGAGCGTCGGCGGCAGGCCGTGCAGGTCGGCGAACACCGGCGAGAGCACCGGATTGTGCCGGTCGGCGGAGCCGACGTAGGCCGCGTCCCGCGGTCCTCGCTCCGCGGGCGGCTGCATCTTCCCGGAGAACCCGTAGAGGGTGAACAGGGCGTCGGAGTCGGTGTAGCGCGTGAAATCGCCGTAGCCGGAGAAGATGCCGAGCGCCGCCGGGAGCGGCAGCCCCAGTTGCTTCATCTTCACCGCGATCTCGCCGGTCAGGATGGCGCCCGCCGAGGTCCCGAACAGGGCCATGTTCTCCGGCTTGTAGGTCTTCAGCAGCTCCTTGTAGACGGCGATGGTCTGGTCGATCGCGTAGGGAAACGGATGTTCGGGCGCGAGGCCGTACAGCACCGACACCACCTTGGTCTGGGTGAGACTGGCGATGGGGATGGTCTCCGCGCTCGAGCCCCAGTCGGCGACGAACCCGCCGCCGTGCACGTTGATCAGCACCCGGTCGCGCTTGTCCGCCGGAATCGTCGGCGGCGTGATGATCTTCACCGGCACGCCCGCAATGGTGCCGAGGGTGATCTTCGTCGGGTACATCGGCTGCATCGCCTTGTCCAGGTGTTCCTGCCAGGCCACGGCGCGGGCGCGGCTCACCTCGCCCGTCATCGGCGGACCGCTGTCGATGTGCGCGGCCAGCCACTTCTGCGCCTGCGGGCTGAGCGTCGTGGGCACCGGCATCACGCGCGTGATGTGGGCCGTGCCCTGCGCGTCGACATAATTCGTGTCGGTCTCGGGAACGGCGGTGCCTTTGCCTTGCTGATCCGGCGCGCCGAATGCCGCGAGGGGCAACGCCGCCAGGGCCAGCAACCAGAACAATCTGATCGATTTCATGAGGGGTTTTCTTCCGGGGCACGGCCCGGGGGTGGTGAGAAGGTGCACGCCCGTGCGGGTCGCCGCAAGACGATCGGCCGCATTTTCGGGCCGGGTCTGGCGCAGGCCTCCCATTGTAGCCGGGGTCGCCGCTCCGGCCACAGGCGTCAGTACCGCTCGGGAGGGGGACGCGATTCGCGGCGGTGAAACTTCTTTCCCCGCCGGCGCCGCCGTGGTTTCCTCGGTGCCGCTTTCATTGCTTTCCCCGTTGTCCTCATGAACACCTCCCCACCCCGTTCCTTTCTCCTCGCCGCGCTGGCGGCACTGTCGCTGCTCGCCGTGCCCGCGGCGGTCGCGGTCGCGCCCGACGCCACCATGGGCCTGCCCCCGACGATCGCGCCCGGCACGCGCGTCGAGAAACTCGCGACGCTGCCCACCGAGTCCTACACCGTCTCCGGCCGGCCGTTCACGGAGGGCGCCACCTGCGCGCCCAATGGCGACGTCTACTTCGTCGAGCAGAACAGCAACAAGATCATGCACTGGAGCGTGGCCAGCCGCACGCTGTCCGTGTTCATGCATCCGGCCGGCTACGCCAACGGCATGCAGTTCGACGCCCGCGGCCACCTCATCGCCTGCGCCGACGAGCGCAACCAACTGTGGTCGATCTCCCTCACCGCCACCGAAACCGTTCCCTGGCCCCGGCCGCTGAATCCCGCCGTCGGCGAAAAGCCGCGCCCCGGCCTG
>JBJKRV010000311.1:0-2781 GCA_046704465.1 Opitutaceae bacterium
AGGACGGTGAGCAGCTTGCGCTGGACGCGCCGGCCGAGCTCGGCGGCCTCCTCCTCGCGGCCGTGGAAGAACGTCCGGGTTTCCTCGGTGAAGGAGAGCAGGCCCAGCCACGGGTGCTCGGCATCGATGCCGGCGATGGGGGTATCGGAGGGGTTCATCAGTGGCGGGCGTGGAAGAGTTCCTGCAGGTGCCGGACGAATTCCGGCGTCGGTTCGCCGCCCGGCAGCCGGGCGAAGTGCATCGCCTTGAACTTCTCCGGCGCGATAGCGGCGGCCTCGGGGGTGTCATCGATGCCCACCGGCAGGATGAAGACCGCGCCGTCGGCCATGCCGCGCGTGCGGTCGACGGCATAGCTCCACTCGCGGCGGAAGTAGGCCTCGAGGCGCCGCTGGGTGTTGGCGGAGATGATCGGCACGAAGAAGGAGCACCGGGCGATGTTGTTTCGGATCTTGCGGTCGTAGTCGTCGCCGCTTTCGAGCCGGTCGAGGTCGAACCAGGTCACCACGCCCGCGGCGTCGAGCCCGGCCTTGAGCTGCTGCACGGCCGGCAGGTCCTCGCGCGCGTAGCTGATGAAGACCGCGTTGGCCGGCATCTCGCGCTCCGGGGGGAGGAAGCGCACCGGGGCGGCCGTGCCGCCGGCCGGGGCGGTGCTGCCCCGGCGCCGGGTCCAGCGGCGGTGCAGTTCCGCCACGAATTCCCGGGCCCCGGAGAACAGGCGGGTGCGCACGCTCACCTGCTGGAGGAAGGAGCGCAGGCGCACGTCGCGCAGGGTGTGGTTGTCCGCCAGGATCTCGCCCACGTCGCGCGGGTCGGAGAGCCGGCGGCGCTTGGTCATCCGGAGGAAGAGCCGGGCGAGCCAGTTGGAGAAATCGCTGCCGATCACCAGCAGGTGGTTGTGCTCCAGGGCGTGGAAGAGCTTTTCGGGGGTCAGGTGCTCGCTTTGCAGCGCGCACACGAACTCGAGCATGTCCTCGTCGGAAATCACATAGGTGGGTGAGGCCGACAGGCGTCCGAACAGGTGGTAGACGACCGGCCGCTGGAGGTCGTCGCGCTCGACCGGCAGGTCGACGACGCGGTTGGGGGCGTAGGCGAGGACCTCGGTGTTGGCGTTGCCGGCGAACCGGACGGCGTTGACCGCCTGCTCCAGCAGCGGGTCGAAGGTGGTCGTGACGTAGAGATTGAAATCGGTGATCTCGGCCAGCTGCCGCAGCGGCAGCGGCGGGGCGAAGCTGGCGTCGCGCATGATGCTGCGCAGGCGGGTGTAGGCCTCCTCGCGGCGGCCGCGGGCGGTGAGATACGCGCAGACGACGTCGTTCAGGGCCAGCGGCTGGTTGAGCGGCGCAGGGTCGACGCCCAGTCGGGCGGCGAGCTTCTCCGCCAGCCACTCCAGCAGGAGGCGCGGGCCGGCGTCGGTGTCGACCTGGAGCAGTTCGGGTCCGACGATCGGGATGACCCGTTTCTCCTCGACGAAGTTGAGCAGATCCTCCCAGACATCGTCGTCATACAACGACGGCGCCGGTGGGGGTGAGGCGGCGGCAAGTTCGGAATTCATGGCGGGGCGGGGCGACCGGCGTTTCAAAAAAGAGGGGCGTTGTTCTTCGGGTCCTTCAGCAGCGCCTCGAAGCGCGGATCGCCACGCAGGCTGCTGTACCCGGTCTTCAAATCCTGGACGTCGGGCCCTTCCGGCACCTGGAGCAGCCGGGTATAATCCGCCAGCGCCCGGTCCTTGGCGCCGGTCCAGTCGTAGACCATCGCTTGAACCGTGGCGAAATTGACGCCCGCGATCGCATCGCGCGACTCGGGCAGCAATGCCACGGCGCGGCCGGCATCCCGGCGGGCGTCCGCCCCGTGTCCCAGGATCGCCTCCATGATCCCCAGCGAGGCCCAATAGAGGGGATTCTTCGGCTCGCGCGCCAGCCGCTGGCGCAATTCGGCCGGGAAGCTGCCGAGCCGGGCCTTCGCTCCCGTCCGGTCGCCGGCGCTGAAGTAAGAGGTCGCCACGGCCAGGGCCTGCTGCCAGCGCGGGATGCCCATCCCGTCAAAGTAGGGCTGCCGGCGATCGAGGCGGATGACCTCGGCATAATCGCCGGTATTCTCTGCCCAGGACTCGCGCAGACTGATGCCGAGCGGAGAGTCCCGTTGTTCCGGGCTCAGCCCGGCAAAGAATTCCTTGCCCTCCCGGGTCGATCCGGTGGCCTCGAAGGCCAGCGCCGCCAATTGCAGCCGTTCCCGGAGGTCGTCGGGCAGCAGGGCGATGATCCGCCGCTGGAAGGCCATGGCCTCGTCCCAGCGCCGGCCGGCTTGGAGCGTCAACACCAGGTTGCTGAGGTATTGGATGTTGGCCGGGTCGAGCTGGACCGCACGACGGCTGTCGGCCAGGGACTCGGCCCATTGGCCCTGGCGCCGCAGAATCAAACCCAGCGAATTGTAGACCGACGGGTCATTGGGCTGCAACTGGGCCAGGCGGCCGTATTGCTCCGCCGCCCGGGTGTAATCCCGGAATCCGTAGTAGTAATAGGTGCCCAGGGTCCCGATGACGGTCGGATCGTCGGGGGCCAGGCGCGTCGCCTGGTCGATGGCGGCGCGGGCGCGGGTCAGCAGCGCGTCGGCGCCCTCGAGATAATTGAAATGGGCGAGGGCACAGACGTCCGCCAATTCGGCCCAGGCCTCGGCGAAACCGGGGTCGAGCTGGACCGCGCTTTGCAGCAACTGAATCTGCCTCTGGACGTTCGCGGGCGTGATGGGCCCGCGATTCTGCAATTGGCGCGCCTGGAGGTACTG
>JBJKRV010000312.1:0-3405 GCA_046704465.1 Opitutaceae bacterium
ACGACGCGCTGCTGGATCAGCTGGAGCGGGCCTGCTTCCGCTATGTCGAGGAGCAGGCGGATCCGCACACCGGTCTCGTCCGCGACCGGGCCCGGGCTGACGGCGCGCCCAGCGAAGGCAAGGCGAGCATCGCGGCGTGCGGCTTCGCCCTCAGCGGGTGGGCGATTGCCGCGGATCACGGCTGGGTGGATCGCGCCACCGCGGTCAACCGCGTCGAAACCCTGCTGCGTTTCCTGGCCGAGCGGGCTCCCCGGCGCCACGGCTTCTTCTACCATTTCATGGCGATGGACACCGGCGCGCGGGCCTGGAACTCGGAGGTGTCCCCGATCGACACGAGCCTGCTCCTCGCCGGCGCGATTGTGGCGCGCGAGTATTTTCGCGATCCCACGGTCACGAGACTCGTCGACCGGATCGAGGACGGGATTGACTGGCCCTGGTCCCTCAACGGCGGGAGCACGATCGCCATGGCGTGGAGTGACGAAGGCGGTTTCGCCCAGTCGCGGTGGGACCAGTTCTCGGAGCAGGTATTGATGAGCCTCCTCGCCATCGGCACGTCGGGCCATCCCGCCGATCCGGCGCTCTGGCGCGCCTGGGTTCGCGCGCCGGCCGGCACCTATGCGGGCTACCACTACCTGCAGGCGGCGCCGCTGTTCATCTATCAGTATCCCGGGGCTTATTTCGATTTTCGCGGGCGGCGCGACGCCTTCGCGGATTACTACCGCAACTCGGTCCTGGGCACGCTGGCCCAGCGCCAGTTCTGCATCGCGCTCCACCGGCGGTTTTCCTCCTGGGGCCCCTGGCTCTGGGGCGTGTCCGCGTCTGACTCGGCACACGGCTACGTCGCCTGGGGCGGGCCGCCGGCCACCACGGGTGAAAACGCGCTCGACGGCACGATCGTGCCGTGCGCCGCGGCCGGCTCGATCCCCTTCGCGCCGGCCGAAACCCTGGAGACGCTGCGCCACATGCGCACGGCGTTCGGCCCGCGCATCTGGCGTCGTTACGGATTTGTCGATGCGTTCAACCCGCAGACGGGGTGGGTGGACCGGGATGTGATCGGCATCGACGTGGGCATCTCCCTGCTGCAGGCGGAGAATGCGCGTTCGGGTCTGGTTTGGGACCTGTTCATGCATTCCCCCGAGGCGAGACGGGCGCTGGAACGGGCCGGCTTCGTGTCCACGAGGCGCCAGTTGACGCTGGCGGAACGCGCCCGCCTGCGCGACCTCGGGGCTTCGGCCTGGTCGACCTTCCGGTCGGTTGCGCTCACGCCGGACACGGCGGGCCTGCGGCTGACGGCGGTGGTGGCCGCCCAGGCGCTGGGATTGTTGAGCGGCGAGGCGGCGGCGGAGGAGGCACGCCGGTTGTTGACCGCAGTCGGGCCGCCCGCGGAGCGCGCCGCCCTCGGGCAGTACGCCGCCGCGCTGGTGACGCTGCGGCAGGCCTTGCCCGGCTTGTCGGAAATCGCCACCCGGCGCCTGGAGGACATCACCTGGCCGGCAGCCGGCAGCGGGGCCGGACAATTGGGTTCCGCCGACCGGTTGACGACGTTTCTCGAGGTGGCGGCCGGCGTGCGGCCATCCACAGCGTGGAGCAAAATGGCCCGGATCCCGGAAAAGGTCGGCCCCGTCTGGGTGCTGGCACCGGCGCAGACGGCCGGCCAGCTGCTGCCGGGTCTCTGGCTGGACGAACGGTCGATCATTTCCGGAGCCTCGTCCGCGCAGCTCGCCTACGCCCTGGCGGTGGCCGGGCCGACGGCAGCCCGCTCTGACGGGGCGTCGCCGGTGTTGGCGGCAGCGCTGCTTCTTGAACAATTTCCCCACGCCGGGCTGGCCTGGGTGCCGGACGCCGGGATCGACCGCTGGCTGGACGCGGCGCCCGTCGGCGACCGCGCGGCGTTGCTGATCAGCGTGGCCGGCCTGCTGGTGCCCGGGTGCGTGCGGCGTTGGTTTCAGGAGGATCCCCTGGTGCGGACGGGCCGGGCGCGGATTCCGGAATTCGCGGAGGCGGCCTTCGGCCACAGGAATTCCCTGTTTTGGTGGCGGCAACTCGCCGGCCCGGTGGCCGCCCCGCCGGCGCGCGAAGCCACGGCGGTTTCCAGCGCCACGGCCTCCGAACAGTGGGACTGGCGGACGATGACGGGCCGGGAATTCCAGGATCCGGGGCTCGATTTCCGACCGGGCGGCCCGCCGCTGGCGATGAAGTTCGCGTTCACCTGGGATCGGCAGGCGCTCCATTTCCACGCGGATGTGACCGACTCGGCGGGTGACCAATCGGGTTCGGCGGAGCGGCGCGGGACCGTGGAGTTGTTCGTCGATCCGAAGAACGACGGATTCGTCTGGGACGGCGCGGACGATTACCAGTTCAGCTACACGCCCGACGGCCGGTCCGCGGAATGGTTTCACCATGGCCCCGCCGAGGCGGTGGTCCGACGCACCCCGCACGGCTACACGGTGGACGCTGAGATCCCCTGGGGCGAAATCGGCCTCGTGCCCCGGGCCGGCCTCGTGCTCGGAGTCTCGCCCGCGGTGTCGGCGTCCGGCCCCCGGGCCACCGATCCGATCCAGAAACTGAACTGGCGCTACTTTCGGGAGTCGCCCGACCGCTTTGGTCTCGGCCTCCTGCGTCTGCAATGACCCGGAATCCATCAACCATCACGAACACACCCTGCTCCCGAAACCGCCTCCATCCCTTTCCTGTGCATCAATCCCAACCCTCCAGGACTATGAGAAACATACTCCAAAAAACCTGCGCGCTGGCCCTCGGGCTGGCGCTTGGCCTGCCCGCCTACCTCGGCGCGCAGACCGCTTCGCCCCCCGGGGAAGAGACGACCGTCAAGTTGAGTCCCTTCACCGTCTCGGTCGCCAAGGACAACGGCTACATCGCCGTGGACTCCCTGTCGGGCGGCCGTCTGGACACGCCCCTGCGGATCACGCCGGCGCCGGTGGCCTCAATGACGAGGCAGTTCATCAATGACCTGTCGATCACTAACCTCCAGAGCGCGCTGCAATGGTCCCTGAATGCCATCCCGACCGACTTCCGCAACGGCATGTCCGGCGCTTCGGGCGGCGAGGTGTTCAACTTCTGGTCCGTCAGCATCCGCGGCGACAGCCACGTGCAGGGCGGAAATCCGCCGACGAAGAACTACTTCCCGACGTTCATGGAGATCGACACCTATGATGTCGACCGCATCGAGACCGACAGCGGGCCGAACTCGATCCTGTTCGGCATCGGCGACATCGGCGGCGCGATGACCGCGTACACGAAGGTCGCGCGGTTCGACGAGAATTTCATCCGGGTCGACCTCAGCGCCTACAACTACGGCGGCTACCGGGCGACGGTGGATGCCAACCAATACTTCGGCCCGCACCTCGCGTTGCGGCTGAACGCGGTCAACGCCAACGAAAAGGG
>JBJKRV010000313.1:0-4183 GCA_046704465.1 Opitutaceae bacterium
GGCGATCGACGGCTCGGGCAATCTCTACGTCGCCGACACCGACAATCAGACCCTTCGAATGGTCACGCCGGCGGGCCTCACCGCCACGGTCGCCGGTCTCGCGGGCACCAGTGGCAGTGCCAACGGCACGGGCAGCACCGCCCGGTTCTATTATCCCACCGGCATCGCGGTCGACCAGTCAGGCAACGTCTATGTCGCGGACACCAACAACAACACGATCCGGGTCGGGTCGTACGTCACAACGCCGCAGATCACCACCCAGCCGCAAAGCCAGACCGTCAATGCCGGCGACAATGTGACCTTCTCAGTGACCGCGTCCGGGGTGCCGGCTCCGACCTATCAATGGTACAAGAACGGCGCGACCATCAGCGGCTCCACCAGCGCCTCCCTCACCCTCTCCAGCGTTCAGGCCACCGATGCCGGCAACTACACGGTGAAAGTCAGCAACCCCGCGGGGAGCGTGACCAGCAGCATCGCGACACTGACCGTGAATTCCACCAGCACGCCGGCCACGAGTTCCGGATCCGGCGGCGGCGGGGGTGGCGGCGCGATGCCGGTGTGGTTTGTGCTCGCCTTGAGCCTTCTGGTCGCGGCGCGCAGCCTGGCCGTTGGCGTGAACCGGGGAAATTCGCGGACGAGGGCGGATTGAGGCGCGCCTATTCGCAGGCCGACTTGAAATCGGGCCGCCACAAGGCGACTGCCCGCACGCTGAGCAGCCCCGGAGCTCCAGTCGGACGCCTAACTAGCCACGCGGCCGTCACTTGAGCTGACATGACCCGCGCTGCGCGTGGTTCGATCGGGGCCACACGGCAGCTTGCCGACCGCACCGATCGCCAGTCGCCGGCGGCACACGCTTCGGGCCAAGCCGTGATGGTGGTCCCCCGGGCCTCAGCGCCTGTGATACTGAAGGCGGACCGGAGAGCGGCGTGGTCGACATCTTCGCGCCACCGCATCATGCTCCCGAACACCTCATGATTGTCCAGTCCAGCTCCGAGGTCTCGCAGGCGCATCGTCGCGGAAACGGCTCTTATTCTCCGCGGTGTCCGCATTAATGGAAAAATCAGGTTTTTGACTTTGCGCCCGCATTCACCGCAAGATCGCGCTCATGAGTCCCCGCCCCGTCCGGCTTCGCATCCGCTCAGAACAAGGTCAGCCGCTTCCGTCGGCGCCGGCGCTGCGTCGGAGGCGGGCGATTCGCTTCATCGCCGGGATGGCGGCCGCGATCCTTGGCGGCGTTGGCGCATCGGCGGTCCCGATGGAGCGCACCGCGCTTCCCGGCAGTATCGTGGAGATTCCGGCCCGCCCGATGGCCACCGCCGTGCAGCCGAAGGCGCAACCCGCGATCGTCCGCACCACCCTCACCGCGGCCGAGGAGGCGGCGCCGATGCCGTTCGAGCTGGCGCTCCGGATGAGGAATTTTGCCGAGCTGCAGCAACGGGTGCAGCGCGGCGAAATCATTTCCCGGGCCGAGATGGCCGCCAAGTATTTCCCGACGGCGGCCGCTTACCAGCAGATGGTCGCCTGGCTCGAAGCCGAGGGCTTCACCGTCACCTACCAGAACAACACGCACCTCGGAGTCTTCGCCCGCGGGGCGGTCAGCCTGGTGGCGAAGGTCTTCGGAACCCAGTTTGCGCGGGTCTCCTATGAAGGCGGCGAATTCACGTCCGCCATTTCCGCGCCGTGCGTGCCGACCGCCCTGGCGCCCGCCCTGGTCGGCATCAACGGCCTTCAGCCCCACCTGCGGGCCCACAAGATGCAGATCCTGCCGCAGGCGGTGCTCAATGCGCCCTATTCGCCGTCGCAGATCCTTCACGCCTACAACGCCAGCGCGACGAGCCTGACCGGAGCCGGGCAGACGGTCGCCACCGTGATCGACACGTTTCCCAACGATTCCGATCTGACCACCTTCTGGACCCGCTACAACATCCCTGAAACGCTCAGCAACGTCACCAAGATCCAGGTGGTCAGCGGCAGCCTGCCCACGCCCTCGGGCGAAGAGACGGTGGACGTCGAGAGGAGCACCGCCATCGCCCCCGCCGTAACGGTGCGCGTCTATGCGACCACGGGACTCTATTTCTCCTATCTCGACCAGGCGTACCAGCGGATCTACTCCGACCTGGCCACGATTCCGAGCCTGCGGCAGGTCATGCTTTGCTTTGGCGCGCCCGAGAGCAGCATGTCGACCAGTCAACTGCAATCCGAGTCCCAGAACCTCGCCACCCTGGCGAGCGCCGGCGTGACCCTCCTGGCATCCTCGGGCGACGGCGGTTCGAACCCGGATTCATCCACCGGTCAGTACAGCGCCTCGGCCACCCAGCAGGTCATCTACCCGGCCGGCGACCCCAGCGTTACCGCCATCGGGGGAACCAGCATGACCCTTGACAGCGCCAACGGCGGCACCATCACCGGTGAGACCGGCTGGTCCGGCAGTGGCGGCGGCACCGGATTGACCGGGTTGTCGTTTCTCGCCCGGCCGTCGTGGCAGACAGGAACCGGCGTGCCAGCCGGCACCGGCCGGCTGGTGCCCGATGTATCCGCCACGGCCGACCCCAGCCTCGGCATCCTCATCGATCTCAACGGCCAGTGGATCCAGGGAGGCGGCACCAGCGTCAGCGCCCCGATCTGGGCGGGCTTCTGCGCCCTGCTCAATCAGGCGCGCGCCTACGCCGGTCAGGGACCGCTCGGCCAGCTCGGGCCGAGCATCTACCCGATGATCGGCACCAGCAACTTTCACGACATCACCACCGGGAGCAACGGCGCCTACAGTTGCACGCCCGGCTATGACATGGTCACCGGCATCGGCACGCCCGACGTCGCCATGCTGCTGCAGAGCCTGGTGGCCAGCTTCGCGCCGGTGATCACCGCCCAGCCGGGCGAACAGACCGTGACCCTCGGCCAGAACGCCACGTTCTCCGTCGCCGCCAACGGCAACCCGCTGCCCGCGTACCAGTGGCAGCGCCGTCCGGCCGGCACCACCACCTGGGCCGACGTGACCGAAGGTGCGACCTATGCGGGCGCCGCGACCAACACACTCACCGTCAACTCGGTGACCGGCGCGATGAGCGGCGACTCGTTTCACTGTCTCGTCAGCAACGCCAACGGCACGACCACCTCCGAATCCGCCATCCTCATCGTCGACACTCCACTCGCCGTCACCACGCTGGCCGGCCTGGCCGGGACTTCCGGCAGCGCCGACGGCAGCGGGACCGCCGCGCGCTTCTACGATCCCTCCGACGTGGCCGTCGACTGTGCCGGCAACCTCTACGTGGCCGACGCCAACAACGACACCATCCGCAAGATCACCCCGGCCGGGGTGGTCACCACGCTGGCCGGCCTGGCGGGCGTCGCCGGTAGCACGGACGGCACCGGCAGCACCGCCCGCTTCCATTTTCCGACCGGAATCACGGTGGATCCGGCCGGGGACCTCTATGTCGCCGACTCCGAAAACGACACCATCCGCAAAGTGACTTCCGCCGGGGTGGTCACCACGGTGGCCGGCCAGGCGGGAGTCGAAGGTACCGCCGACGGCAACGGCTCAAGCGCGTTATTCAGCGGCCCCTCGGATGTGAGCGTGGACGGCTCGGGTAATCTCTTCGTCGCCGACGCCGGCAGCGGAACCATCCGCAAGATCACGCCCGCCGGGACGGTTTCGACCCTCGCCGGCGGATTCTTTTCGCCGCTCGGGGTCGCGGTCGACGGATCGGGCAACGTGTACGTGGCCGACACCAACAACGACCTGATCCGCAAGGTCGATCCAGCCGGGACGGTTACCACCGTCGCCGGAGAAACGAACCTGTCCGGCAGCGCCGACGGCGTCGGTTCCGACGCGCGCTTCTATCATCCCTCCGACCTCGCCGTGGACGGATCGGGCAATCTGTTTGTCGCCGACACCGACAACGATGAGATCCGGAAGATAACTCCGGCCGGTCTGGTCAGCACCGTGGCGGGCCTGGCGGGATCAAGCGGCGGCGCCGACGGCGTCGGCACCGCGGCGCGTTTCGATTCTCCAACGGGCGTGGCCGTCGACGCCGCCGGCAATGTCTATGTGGCCGACACGAACAACCACACGATCCGGAAAGCCGTGCTCCCGGTGGCGCCGACGATCCAGACGCAGCCCCAGAGCCAGTCGGTCACGGTCGGCAGCAACGTCCAGTTTTCGGTGACCGCGTCGGGATCCCCCGCG
>JBJKRV010000314.1:0-6222 GCA_046704465.1 Opitutaceae bacterium
CTCCTGGCCTTGGCCGGCCCCGTCCGGGCCGCACCGCCTCCCCTGCCCCGCACCGATGCGCACGGAAACCCGTTGCGGCGGGCGCCGACCGGGCACGTCTCGAATTACGACGAGGCGAAGGTGGGCACCTACACCCTGCCCGACCCGCTGGTGCTGCCGGACGGCCAGCCGGTGCGCGATGCGTACACGTGGGAACATGTGCGACGGCCCGAATTGCTCCGGCTCTACGCCACAAAGATCTACGGCCGCGTCCCGGCCAACGCGCCGAAGGTGACGTTTACGCTCGAGAAGACCGAGGCGGATCTCGAGGCCGGGGACGCCATCCGCAAAGTCGTGATCGGGCGCATCGGTCCGAACCCGGACGGGCCGAAGATCACCCTGACGTTGTACTTGCCGGCCGGCGCCACCCACCGCGTGCCGCTCCTGTTGCAGATGCTCTTCCTGGGCGACCCGCCGCCGCCCCCTCCGCCGGGCCGGAAGTTCACCTTTCATGAGATCGGTCCGATCCGCGAGATACTTGCGCACGGGTACGCCTACGCGGATTTCCGCTACACGGACATCCAGCCTGACCGGCGCAACCGCGACACCTCCGGGGTCATCGGCCTGACCCTGAAGCCGGGACAGGACAAGCCGGCGCCCGACGAGTGGGGCGCGATCAGCGCCTGGGCGTGGGGCGCGAGCCGCGTGATGGATTACCTGGAAACCGATCCGGCCGTCGACGCGAGTCGTGTCGCCCTCATCGGCCACTCGCGCCTGGGCAAGACCGTGCTCTGGGCCGGCGCCCAGGACCCGCGCTTCGCCATCATCTTTTCCAGTTGTGCCGGCGAAATGGGCTCCTCGCTCGCACGCCGCGATTACGGCGAGACCATCGACGACATCGCCACGAACTTTCCGTGGCAATTTGCCGGCAACTTCCAACGGTACGTCGGCCGTTGGAACGCCATGCCGGTCGACGCCCACATGCTGATTGCGCTCAACGCGCCGCATCCCGTGTTCATCACCGGAGGCACCGGGGACCAGTGGTCCGATCCGCACGGCGAGTTCCTGGCCGAGGTCGCCGCCAGCCCGGTCTACCGCCTGCTCGGACTCAAGGGCATCGGCACGACCGAGTGGCCTGCTCCCGACCATCCGCTGCTCGCAGGCGATCTGGGCTACCTCTACCACACCGGACCGCATGCGATCATGCCGGAGGACTGGACGGCCTTCTTGAGATTCGCCGACAAGTATTTCAAGGCCGGGGGCCGAGCGCCGGCCTCGTGAGCGCGGCAAGATCGCGCTTCCAGCCGGCAACGGGGAGGAATCCCGGAGCCGCGTCAGGCCCGCCGGGCACCGGACGAAACGGTGAGACGCGATTCCCCGTCGCCGCGAAGGCAAACGCCGCGTGCCATCTCCCGGTTGCGGATTTCCGCGGGACCACCTAACCTCCCCGGGTTGTCCTTCGAACCCTTCACCTCCGGCCGGCCGCAGCCCGAAGACCCATCATGATGTCGCGATCCTCCCACCTCCATCGTTTTTCCGCCGGGTGCCTGCTCGCGTTCCTGGCCGCCCTCAGTCCCGGCGTCCGCGCCCAGGGCGAACCCATCGCGCGCCTGGAGAAAAAGGACGGCCGGTTCACGTTCCTCGTGGACGGCAAGCCGTTCGTCATCCTCGGCGGCCAGGTGCTGAACGACAGCGCCTATCCGGACCGCATGGAGCCGGCCTGGGCCAAGCTCAAGGCCATGCACGTCAACACGGTCGAATACCCCGTCTACTGGAACGCGATCGAGCCGAAGGAGGGCAAGTTCGAGTTCGACGATTTCGATCGGCTGCTCTTCCGCGCGCACGGCGAAGGCCTGCACGTCGTGCTGCTCTGGTTTGGCACCTGGAAAAACGGTGCGATGGACTGGGTGCCGAACTGGGTGAAGACCGACCCCAAGCGCTTCCCCCGCGTCATCGACTCCGGCGGCCGCCCCACGCGGACCTTGTCGCCGCACGGCGAGGCGACGCTCGCGGCGGATCGCACGGCCTATGTGGCGATGATGAAGCACCTCAAGGAGATCGATCACGACGACCGCACGGTCATCATGGTGCAGGTCGAGAACGAATGCGGCCTGCTCGGGAGCGTGCGCGACTTCTCGCCGGCCTCGGACAAGCTGTTTGCCGGGCCGGTGCCGTCGGCGCTGGTGACGGCCCTGAAGAAGACCCCGGGCACCTGGCGCGAGGTGTTTGGCGCCGATGCCGACGAGGCGTTCGCGGCCTACTACGTTTCCAGCTACGTCAATGCCGTGGCGCGCGCGGGCAAGGCCGTCTACCCGCTCGTGACCTACGTGAACGCGTGGAATGGCGGCGACGGCACCAACGACCAGTTCGATCTCTTCGACTTTCCGGGCGAAACCTATCCGAGTGGCGGGCCGGTCTCGCGCATGCTGGACCTGTGGAAGGCCAACGCCCCCGACATCGACATCATCTCGTCGGACACCTCCAAGCAGCCGTCGGCCAACTTCCGCATGATCGCCGCGCGCTACGTGCGGCCGGACAACCCCTACTGGAGTCCCGAGGCCGGCTACGGCCTCACCGGCGCCCGCGTCTTCTTCTACGCGCTGGCCGATTATTCCGCCATCGGCTTCGGCGCCTATGGCGTGGACGCCGATCCGGCGGAGGCCGGCCTCGCCCCGCGCTATGTCGACCTCGCCAATGATTACCGCCTCGTCGGCGAGACGCTGCCGGCGCTGATCCCGCTGCAGGGCACGCCGCGCCTGCAGGCCGCCGTGGAGGAATACGGCGTCACCGGTCAGAATCTCAGCTTCGACCACTACGCCCTGCTGGTCCGATTCCGTCCCCCGTCGGTGACGCCTTCGGCGCAACCCCGCTCAGCCGTCCCCGCGTCCCGCGTGCTGGTGGCGCAACTGGATCCGGACGAATTCCTGGTGCTCGGCTTCGACGCCACGGTGGACTTCCGGCCGGCGCTCGGCTCGGGCTTCACCGCCGCCCAGTTTCTCCAGGTGGAACAGGGCGTGTATGCCAACGGCGCCTGGGAAAAAACCGGCTTCGGCCGCATCTACCAGGGATCCTACGATCCACCGCGCGTGACCCTCCCGCCGCAGGGCGCCATTTACCGCGTGAAGCTGATGCGCTACTGAGCCGGGTTAGGTCATCAGTTTCCATCAAGATGCCGGGGTGGAGCCCGATCCGGGCGGACTTGAACCTGCGCGGAGCGCCGGTTCCACCAAACCGGCACACTACCTGAGTCCGCCGGGGCTTTACCGTCCGGCCCGGTGCTGCTAACCTGCGAACGTGCCGTACCGGACCCTTGAGTTTGCCGAGGCCGCCGACTATCTCCACTTGAGCGAGGCGGAGCTGGAGCGGCTCGTCCGAACCTCCGACGTTCCGCACCAGCGCCGGGGCGCCCGGATCGTCTTCCTGCGCGGCGAACTCGATGCCTGGGCGTCGCAGCGTATCCTCGGTCTGCCCCTCAAACCACTGACCACGTATCACCGGCAGTCGACCAGCAGCACCCGGTCGGTGTTCAACCAGGACGCCTTGATGCCGGAACTCATCCAGCCCGGATACATCGCCCCCGCCATGACCTCCAAGGCGCGCACCTCGCTCATCCACGATCTCGTCGACTTTGCCGGGTCGACGGGCCGGGTGCTGGACCCGGCGGAATTGCTCGCGAGCGTCGAGGCCCGGGAGGAACTCTGCTCCACCGGCGTGCCCGGCGGGCTCGCCCTGCTGCATTGCCGGAACCACCAGCCGTACCGCTTCGACGGTTCGTTCCTGGTGCTCGGTCGCACGCTCCAGGAAATCCACTTTGGCGCGCCCGACGGCCAGCCGAGCTGGCTGTTCTTCCTGGTCTGCTGCCAGGACGAGCGCCTGCACCTGCACACCCTCGCCCGGCTCTGCCTGATGGCGCACAGCACGGATGTGGTATCCCGCCTGCTGTCGGCCCCTGACGCCGCGGCCATGTACGACACGCTGATCGCGGCCGAGTTGACGGCCCTGACCGGAAAGAAGCCGGCGGCGCCGCCGGCCTCGGCGTGACCCGGTCGCCGTGTGCGGCCGGCTACGCGCGGCCCTCCAGTCCGTCGAGAAGTCGGGCCACGTGGGCCTCGATCGCGGCCAGCGCCGTATCGGGCGTGGCACCGTCAAGGTCGCTGATCTCCCAGTATTCGACGCGGTTCTCCCACGCCGGATGCAGCCGCGCCATCAGCGGCCGGTGCTCCGTCTCCTTGAGGGCCACGACGCGCGCGGCGCGGCGGAAGTCCGCCTCGGCCGCCTGCCGGGGTGCCGGCGCGGTGTGCTGCAGGGAGATGCGCCGCTCCTGCAAACGCCGGGTGGTGTGGGGCGACAATCCGTCGGGCGGCGCCAGATGGATGGCCAGGCCGCGGGAAAAGGCCCGCCACTGGAGGCCGCGCCGCGCCGCCTCGTGGTTGAACAGGGCCTCGGCGTAGCGGCTCCGGTAATAGTTGCCGGTGCAGAGAAAAAGGATCTCGGGCATCGCAGACCGCGAGCAAACGTCAACACCCGCCGCCCTGGCAAGCGCGCGGTGCGAACGGCGTCGGTCACCGCTTCCGGCCGCCGGACGCGGGCCCGTCTTGTCTCAGCCGCCTTCCGTCAACCATCGCCCGGCGGGTGGTTCGGAGCCTGCCGTTGCCGGCCCCGGATCATCAAATAGAGCTGGACGCGCCAGGTTGCGCGGTCGTCTTGCAGCAGTCCGTCCAGCACTCTCAGCTGCGTGGCGTCCAGCACACCGGCGGCCTGCGCCAGGGCGGCCTGATCGCCGGCCGTCCGCCGTTGGATGAGGGCGTCCGCCTCCGCCTGGGTCGCCGGCGCCCGATAGTAGAAAACCGCCTGCGAGAGGATGGTCCACAGGGCGGCATACTGCCTGACGGTCAGTGGCGAGGCTTCGTAACGGAGCCGGAGATCCAGGCGCTGCATGCGGTCCCAGCTCACCGGCTTCACTTCCGATTTCTCGAACCGCGCCGCGCCCTCTTCGCCGACGAGCCGCACCAGCTTCGCGTGGTAATCCGTGTCGAAATCGATCTCCGTTTGCGGGGGAAGGTCCGTCGTTTCCGTGGCCGCCAAATCCATGCGCGCGGCATAGCGCTCGGCCAGCAGATCCAGCAATTGCCTCCGCTGTGCTTCCGTCAGCCGGGTCTGCAATGCGATCAGGGAGGCGTAACGCATCCTCAGGTCAGCCTTGATCCAGTCCATCGCCCAACCGACGGTTTCGCGCCGGCCCAGCAGTTCGCGCAAGACTGCCCGCGACACCGGCAACGGGCTGCTTCCAAGCCGACCCGTGGGACCGGTGGACCGCGTGGCTTGCAGGATGGAGATCTCCCCGCGCAATTCGCGGATCAAGGCCTCGTCCCGACGGTTTTCGGCGACGGCCTCCGCCAGTTGCGTCCGGAGCGCCTCGGCTTCCGCGTCCCGCGCAACCGGGGCATTGGCCGGATCCGCAGGACTGCGCGCGGCCGGACCCACGGGCGCAGGTGAATTCATGGCGGACACGGCCGGCGTCGCCGCCGCCGCGGCCAACACCGCAATCAGGATGTGCTTGTACATGGGAACGGGGGGTTGGGGACACTCCGTGTAAGCAATCGGCAGCCATCTATCACCCCGGCACGTTTGATTCAATCCACCTTCGGATGTCCTGTCCGGCACCCGGCCGTTGCCAATCGGTCACCGGCATCGTTTCTTGTCTGCGATCTGGCGCACCGGGTGTATAATCCCGGGTGGCCCGAGCGTGGCGGCGAAAACCTGCCTCCGCTTGTGGCACCCTTGGCGAAAGGCCGACCATGAATCAACCATCATCCAGTCCCCAACCGGTGCCTCCCGTCACCCCGGACGCGGCGAAGCTGCGCCGGGAGCGCACCGTTGAACAAAGGCACAATCGCGAAGTCAGCCATCTGCTCAAGGGCGGTGCGTTCCGTCCGCATCAGCCGCCGCGGTCCATGCCGCACGTCCGCGGACGCTAGCGCCGGCGGCGCGCCCGATCTTCACTCGCGCGACGGCGTGAGCGCGTTCAATTGCGCCCGCACCTCGGCCAATTCACGCCGCAGGGAATCCACCTCCGCCTCCAGTCGCGCCAGGCGGTTTTCATCCCCGGCCGCGCCCGGCGCTTCGGGCGGCGGCGCGGGTGCATGGGCGGCCGACGGCCCGGGCGACCCCGTCAGCATCTGCGCGTAGCGCGACTCCATGAATCCCGTCTGGCCCGGCAGCCGCGCCAGACGGGATTCAAGC
>JBJKRV010000315.1:0-11123 GCA_046704465.1 Opitutaceae bacterium
TCGGCCAGCGGCCGGTCCGACCCGTCCCGGAAGAAGCGCACGCGCCCGGCGCGGTCGACGGTGGCGGCGAGGCGGCCGTTCTCCACCCGGGCGCCGTCGTCGGTCAGGGTGAGGCGGACGGATGCAGTCACGGGCGGCAGCAGGCTCCAGTCGTGCTGCGGCATCGCGGGCAGCGGGGTGGCGCGGACGCGCAGGCAATCCGGGCCCCAGGGTTCCAACCAGAGTGTTTGGTCCCGGTGCCGCCAGATCAGGCGGTCTCCTTCGCAGCTGAAATCCGGGGGCGGGTGGCTCATGGGAGCGGTTGGCGACAATCAGACCGGCAGCAGGCCGTCCAGTCCGTGGCGGGCGAGCACGTCGGCCAGCGCCACCGCCCGGCCCGCACTCGCGGCCTCCTCCATTGCCTCGAGGAGCGCCACCGTGACCAGGCCCTCGGCGGCGTCGGGCTTGGGCGCGCCCCCCGCCGCGAGGCAGCGGGCGAAATACTCGATGTAGTTCTGGTATTCGCCCGCATGGTGGCTGTGACCGCCGAAACGGAAATAATGGTCCTCCTCGCCCTCGAAGCGCTCGATGACCGACTGGCGGCCCAGCTTCCAGGCGTAGCGCAACTCGTGATAATCTGCCTGGCTGGCGCCATTCGCGCAGCGCAGGACGCAGGTCATGCCACTGTCCCGCTGGGCGGGCACGG
Source organism: Opitutaceae bacterium (assembly GCA_046704465.1). Taxonomy (GTDB): domain Bacteria; phylum Verrucomicrobiota; class Verrucomicrobiia; order Opitutales; family Opitutaceae; genus Fen-1467. The sequence continues at coordinate 686 of JBJKRV010000315.1, forward strand.
TCGGGCCGGAATAGGCGCCGCTCACCCGGGCGATCGTGCCGCCGGCGGAGCGCAGCACGAAGTGAAAGGTGTCGGGGTTGACCAGGCCGCCGGCGCGTCCGTTGCCGCTGAGCTGGGCGTAGCCCATGACTTCTTTGACGTCGGGCAGGTACCAGCGCACGAGATCCGCCGGATGGCTGATCGCCCCGTACAGCCATTTGAACGCCGGCTGCCGCGCCCACGGTTTCTCCAGGAACCAGCGGTGATCCGCGTGGTAGTGCGACTCGATCGTGATCAGGTCGCCAAACGCTCCGGTTTCAAAATGCGCCCGCTGGCGCATGAACGGCGCAAAATACCGGGTGCTCTGGCCCACCATCAACTGCCGCCCGCTCCGGCGCTGCGCCTCGAGCACCTCGCGGCCGCGGCTCAGGTTGTCGAGAAACGGCTTCGTGCAGATGACGTGCTTTCCCGCCTCCAGCGCCCGGATGGCGTGCTCGGCGTGCAGGTGGTCGGGCGTATAGACGCCGACGACGTCCACCGCGGGGTCGGCCAGCAGGTCGTCGACCGAGGTCGTATAGCGCGACAGCCCGAACTCCGCGCACCGCGCCCGGCAGAGGGCCTCGTTCAGGTCGCACACCTGCACGACCGTCCAGAACTCGCTGTGCAGCCCGGCCGAGATGATGCTGCGCCCCTCGCCCAGGCCGAGCACTCCGAGTCCCAAACGTTTCATAATAGCAGGCGTTCTCGGGCCACGCGCGCGGCCGCCGATTCCCGGTCGCTCACCGGGCGGCGGGAAACGGTCCGTAGCCCTCGGCCGTGTCGCCGGCGTGGTCGTAGACGATCCGCCCGCCCCGCACGAACGGCGTGGCCATCGCCCACGGTTTGCCGTCGGGCCGCCGGATCGGCTCGCCGCTGTACTGGGGAAGGTAGATGCGCCGCATCCGGTCGGTGGTGTTCGGACCGCTCCGATGGAAGGTGTAACTCGTGAACGCCACGATGCTGCCGGCCGGCACGACGACCGGATCGCCCGGATCCGGGCCGAAATAGCCGATCAGATCGTTTGAGCCGGGCTCCTGTTTGTGATCGATGATCGTGCCGGCCGTGCCGCCGCGCGAATGCGGCAGGAGATAGACGGTGCCGTTGACTTCGCTGACGTCGTCGAGCGTGCACCAGCAGGTCACGTAGGGCTGGTGCCGGGTCGCGGGGTCGTACCACTTGACGTAGCCGCTGTCCTGGTGCCAGGCGAATTTCATGCCCTGCTCGGCCCCTTTGACGACCCACTGCTCGTGGAACAGGTAGACGTCCGGCCCAACCGCCGCCTGCGCGACCTCCGCCATCAGCGGACTGAAGATGAACTCCCACAGCCGGCTGCTGAGGCGGTACCGGTTGTTGATGAAGTACCGTTTGCCGCGATGACTGAGGCCGTCGACCTGCGTCCCCTTCGCGTCCATCAGCGAGTCATAATAGCCCAGGAAATAGGAGCACTCCTCGCGGAGCATGGTCAGCTGATCGGACGGGATCACGCCCGGCAGAATCATGTAGCCTTCCTTTTGGTACTGGTCACGCTGCGCGGGGGTCACGATGTGCATGATTCCCGCTAGCCTACATCGGGTGGTCGCCGAAATCTTCTCACTTTGACGGCGCTTTGTGATCGTTTTCTGCCGCCATGCGCCAACTGCTTGAATTGCCCGCCGCCCTCGACGGCGACCTCTGGCTCTACCGCAACCTCGGGCGCACCCACGCACTTCACCGGCACTCCGAGCTGGAGTTCAACCTCGTGACCCGGGGCGAGGGGCTTTACCTGCTGGCGAACCGCAAATGCCGGATTCGGCGCGGCGACCTGCTCAGGCTGTTCCCCGCGCAGGAGCACGTGCTCCTCGACCAGACGCTCGATTTCGAGATGTGGATCGGCGTGTGCCGGCCGCGCGTGCTGCGGCGGCTCGCCGTCGACCGCGAGGCGGCCGTGTTGCGGCAGGCCGATCCCGTGGGGGACTACTGCCGGCGGCTGCCCCAGGAAGGCTGCGCCCGGTTGGAGACGCTGCTGGCCGGGGTGGTCGCCACCCGCGACCGGCCGGGACTCTTCAATGCGGGGCTGGGCTACGCCTTCCTGCGCGCCTGGCGCCAGTTCGAGGACGCCGCCGACGTGCCGGTGGCCGACGTCCATCCGGCGGTGGAGAAGGCCGCCCGGCTGATCCGCGACGACGCGGCGGGCCTGCGGCTGGAGGAACTGGCGCGCCGCGCGGGCCTGAGCCCCTCGCGGCTGAGCCGCCTGTTCCACGAGCAGACCGGCGTGTCGCTGGTGAGCTTCCGAAACCGCCAGCGCATCGAACGCTTCCTGCGACTGTACGGCACGGGCCAGCGCCGGAAGATGCTGGAGGCGGCGCTCGCTGCCGGTTTCGGCAGCTACCCGCAGTTTCACCGCGTCTTCAAGCAGGTCATCGGCTGCTCGCCGGGACGCTACCGGCGCCGACCGGAGCCGCCCGCCGGCGGCCGGACGCCGGTCTGACGCCGGGGCTCAGCCGGCCAGGTCGCGCCAGAGTGCGTCGATCTCGCCGCGCAGCACGCAGGCGTCGTCCCAGCTCGACGGCAGGGTCGAGAGGTTGTAGCCGCCGGCCACCGGCCCCAGCTCCGGGCAGACCAGGATCTCGCGGCCCGAGTCGCGGTTGCCCTCGAGCCAGCAGGCCAGCACGGCCCGCGCGAACGGCAGCCAGTCCCGCACCTCCGCGGTCAGGCGGCCCCGGCCGTCGGTCACGGGGATCTGGCAGTGGTGGCCGTTGAAGGGCCGAAGATGAAACTGCTGCGCCCGCCGGACCAGGTCGGGGCGCACGAGCAACCGGCTGATGAAATGCTCCGGGTGCAGGTGTTTGACGACCGCCAGATGCGAGAAATCCCAGGTCATCGGCAAAAGCTCCCCCGTCACCTGCTCATACGCGTCGGCCAGCGCGTAAGCCTTCTCGGGCGTCTCGGTGCAGGTGTCGCGATGGACCTCGACGGCCGGCTGCAGGCCGAGCCGGCGGCCCTCCTGCATCAGCAACACCGCGAGTCCCACCGCCTGCGCCGTCGGCGTGTCATCGTCGGCCAACTGGACGTTGACATGGAGAGCCCCCGCCTCCTTGAGCGCCCGCAGCAGGTCCGGAAACTCGGCTGCGCGGCCCGAAGACATGCCGCCGACAAAGCTGAGTCCCAGCTCGCGCGTTCTCCGGGTCAGCTCGGCACTGGGGGCCCAGCAGACTCCGTCGAAACCCGCCTCGCGGATCGCACGGAGCTTCTGCTCGAGCGACCACTCGGGACCGCCCGTGGGATGACCCATCAGCGTCCAGAGTTTGGCGATGTGGCGCAGCACCGGCGCACTCATCGGCGTTTCTATCCACCCCGGCCCGGAAACGTCAGCTCCGCGATGCCGGATTTGTCGAGTGCTCCGAGCCCGGTCGCGATCATCCGCCGGTATTGGCGGTACGTGGCGGCGGCCAGTGGAAGGTGCAGCCGGGCTTTCCGGGCCAGACTGAGCGCGATGCCGGAATCCTTGGCCGCGTGGGCGGCGCTGAAGAAGCACGTGTGTTCCCGGTTCTGCATGTCCTCGCCGTCGGTCGCGAGCACGCGCGAGTCGGCCCCGGTCTGGGCGAACACCTCGCGCAGCATCGCGAGGTCGAGTCCGAGGGCGGCGCCCAGCCCCAGACCCTCGGCCAGCCCGGCCGTGTTGATGTTCATGACCATGTTGACGAGCGCCTTGACCTTGGCCGCCTCGCCCGCCCCGCCGACGTAACGCACGGCCGCGCTCATCCGGTCCAGCAGCGGCCGGGCCCGTTCGAACGTCTCGCGGCGGCCGCCCGCCATGAGGTAGAGCGTGCCCTGCCGCGCCTGTGGCACGCTGGAAGCCATGCAGGCCTCGAGGACCTCCGCGCCGCGCGCCCGCGCCCGGGTCTCGACCCAGCGGTGGATCGACGGCGAAACCGTGGCGCAGTTGATGAACAGCCGCCCCCGGCAGCCCGCCAGCAGGCTGTCGCCCGCCGCGGCAAAGATGCGCTTCATCGCCGCATCGTCGCTCACGACGGTGAGAATGATCTCCGCCTGCTCCGTGACGCGGGCCAGCTTCGAGCAGGCCTCGGCGCCCAGCTCGCGGGCCAGGTCGCGCGCGACCGCCGGCCGCACGTCATGGACGGCCGTCACCGGATGGCCGACTTCGCGCAGGCGCCGGGCCAGGTTCGCGCCCATGCGCCCCACGCCAACCACGCCGATCCGTTGTTTTGCCTTTGCTTTCATGAAGGTACCTCCGCAGGCCGCGCGCTGACGGCCCCTGAAGAAAGGCCCGGCGGTTGGCGTGAGTTCAGTAGATGGTTTCGACCAGTCTCGCGACGGCGTCGGCCTCGCGTTCGTCCTTGAACTGGATGAGCAGATAGACGCCGCGCGTGCCGATGGCGTCAAGCAGCGGCCGCACTTCGTCGGGCTCGACGTTGACGATTTGCACGGATTTGCCGGCGGCGAGGATGCGCCGGTAGAGTTCGTACCAGCGGGGGTGGCCGCCGGTCTCGATACCCGCCTGCGGGGTCCATTCGACGGCGTCCAGCGACTCGATGGCCAGGAGCGCATCGAGGTGGATCATCGCCTGGGTGCCGTCGAGATGATACATCGCTTGGTCGAGCCAGTCGCACTGGGCGGTGAGGGCCGGCACCACGAACCGGCGGTACATGGCGGGAGAGAACATCGCCGAACCGTCACACTGAACCTTGGCCGTCCGGCCGGATCCCCAGAGATAGAAGGCGCCGAACGCCGAGCTGCCGTCCTCCAGCCTGATCAGGTCATGGATGCGGTCATAGGCGGCGAACCAGACCTCGTTGATCTCGGCGATCTTCTGCTCCACCCATTCCGGCCGCTCGATGAGGTCGAGCAGGAGCGTCTGCCCCCCGCGCAGGGAGGCGAGCACGTCGAAGTTCTCGATCAGGTCCGGACAGCCGACCAGGTACTTGCCGCGGGCGAACTCGGCGCACCGGCGCAGGATCGCCTCGGTGGCGCGCCACCAGGAATTGCCCTCGTCGAACCGCAGCGGCGGCAGTCGCTCGGGCTCGGGCGAATCCTCGATGCAGGGATTGTACCAGACAGTGTCCTCGGCGAAGCCGGGCGTCGCCCCCAGGAAAAGGGCCAGCGAGCCCGGTCCCAGATCGGTCGTGGCCAGTGGCAGCACGTCCAAGGGGAAGGCGGAATGCGCCAGCCGGTGGTGGTTTTCCCGGGCGCGAAAGACCGCATCGGTGTAGCGGTCTGCGAGCGACGGCGGCGTCAGGGGCGCCACGACGTCCTCGTGCGGGGCGCCCGATTTGCGCGGCGCGCCCCACATGCCGATCAGCAGGCCGCGGCGCCGCCACCACGCGTCGAAGCGTCCTTGGGTCTCGGTCCAGTTGGTTTTCCACATGGAAGCGCATGCGGCCCGTCTCCGCATGACCGGGGCGCGTGGGCCGGGCCGTTGATGCGATCCGAAATGTACCGCGGCGGGACGCAGAAATCTTCTCACTTTGGCGCCGTCTGGTGATCGCTTTCTGTCGGACGGGCTCGCGCCGACCAAACCGCGCAGCGCAACGGCCAACCGGCCGGCCCCGCAAACCTCGATTCCGACGGGCCGCGTACGGGCGTTTCACCGGGTCCGGGCGCCGCGCCCGGCGGTCCTCAGCGTGCGTCCGGCGGGAGCAGGTCGCGAAACGCCGGCTCCAGCCCCGCGGCGGCGCGGATTCGCGCCGGCACCATCGGGCCGTTGTCCTCCCACACATTGTCCGGGCCGTTGGCATTTTTCAGAAAGCGCTCCGCCGGGCACCAGTTGTCGCGGAGGGTGAGGTGCGCCGAGCCTTCGTCGGTGTAGAGGTAGAACCAATGGTTCGGGCGGTCGACGTACGGGCTCATGGTGATGGGGCCGATGACGTTGTCGCTGATCACCGTGCCGGGCTGCGCCGAGAGCGTGTAGATGCCGGCCGTGTCGCAGAGCCGCGTCGCCACCCGCTCGATGCGGTTGGCGTAAACCCGGTTGTCGCGCAGGCAGTTTTTCGCCGGCGTCCAGCCCCAGCCCAGACTGATACCGGTGTAGGGCAGATCGCGGATCTCGTTGTGCTCAATCTCCACCCGCCGGGCATAGCCCACGCCGATCCCGACGCAGCCCCAGTCCTCCACGCCGCAATCGGCGACCAGGTTGTTGTCGACCCGAATCCGGGCGCAGACGACGCGGGCGTCCGCCGGATCATACGGCACGTGGGTCTCCACCGGACCGGCCTGAAACGAGCCCACCTGGATGCCGTTGGCGCCGATGTCGCGAAACACGCACCCCTCGACCGTCGCGTCGTGAACGCCGCGCGCCAGATCCAACCCGGATGCCGCCAGGTGCTCGAACCGGCACCGCTCGAACCCCACGCGATCGGCCCCGGTCACCCGCACAGCCGCCGGCATCCGGCCCACCCACGCCTGGTTGTCGAGCTTCGGCCGCGCCGGCGTCCCGGGCGGCACGAGCTTATAGGCGGCGCGGAGGTACATGCCCTCCTGCAGCGGGACGTGCCCGCAATGCGCCGGACGATTCCACGCGGCGTAGGCAAAGGTGATTCCGCTGAACCGCACGTCGTGTACCGGCCGGTCAAGGGACCCGGCCACGCACAGCACCGTCTGCAGCGCCGGCGCCACGACCGTGTGCTGCGCCGGATCCCCGCCGGACCGGGGCCAATAGACGAGACGGTCCGGCGCCGCCGCCTGGCACCATTCTCCGGGCTGGTCGAGAAACGCCATCGACCCCGTCAGGTAGAACGCCCCGGCCCCCTTGGGAGGCAGAATCGGCTGCGGCCACGGGTGGTCGAATTCGATGCTGCTCTCCGGCTGCTGGAAGGTCACCCGGGCGCGGCTGCCGTCGATCCGCACCGAGCGCAGGCGCAGGATCGCGATTTCCCACTGCTGCGCCAGCACCATCTCGGCGCCATCGGCTGCGACCGCACCCCAAGCGCTCCCCCGCGTTCGCCCGGGCAAAGCCGCGACCAGGACCGCCGGGATCTCCGCCGTCCGGCGGGATCGATTCCATGCGATCAAGTGCGCCATGCTCCCGGCGTTCGGGGACCGCGCGCGAACGGCCCGCCGGCCGTTCACCCAGAGTTGCCGGATATTGAGCCGCGCCCCATCCACCCGGGGAACGTCGGCCGCCCACACGTGCGGATCGGCCGCCAGCGGCAGGCCCGCGGGAAGGTGCGCCGGCTTGTGCCAGGATCCAATCGCGAGGCCCCCGCTAATGATTGGATGCTCTCCCGGCGCCGCTTCCACCACCGTCGGGCTGGACGGCGTGCCGGAATCGGCGGAGCGAATCCACCAGGTGCCGGCCAGCCAATAGACGCCACCCCGCAGGACAATGTGGATGCCCCCGACCGGCGGAACGGCCGAGACGCGGCGCAGATCGCGCGCCGCGCGGAATGCCCGTGCCGGCGTGGCAAAGGGAAGCCCACGGGTGCCTGGATTCGCATCGTTCCCGTTGGGCGCCACCCAGAATTCCGTCGCCCGCAGCGGCAGCACCGCAACGCCCATGAGCAACCAGATGGTCGCGAGATTCCGCGCAATCATCGCATCGGACCGCCGATGGTCCATCGGACGCCACCTTTTGAATCCGGCCGCCGGAGCACTTGACAGCCGGGACGCCCGCCCTCCGGCGACCGTCTCCCGGCAGCGACCAGCGCATGCCACGACGCCGATTCCAGGTCCTTCATGGCTATCGTTATTTCATGTGAAACAAATTCCAATACTCCTAGCATTTCCACAACTCAGGCAGCTTTCCAACCAAAATCTCACCCCCGGGATCCTCATGATGCCCCGCACGTGTTTCCAACTGGTGACGGACGATCTCCACGGGCAGGCACTGGCTCTCCGACAAGTCGCGCTGTCCTTCCGAGAATGACGCGCATTCCATCGGACCGCACGTCCGCCATCAAACCGCCGATTTGGACGGTCAATCGATTGAATTCCTCGACGCGACGCTTCCGCGTCTGGCAGTCTACCCAGCGGTGGAAGATGGAAAGAAATTCCTTTCCAGCCGGCACTTTCTACCGGTGCCAGGCGGAATTCAACGGCAGGGCTGACGGCACGGCGGACACCTCGCCCGCGATTCCGCCCAAAAAAAGGTTGACATATCAATTTCATGAATCACAAGTCACACCGTCGTCTATTTCAGGTGAAATAAGCCCCTTTTACCCCGAGCCGGTATCAGCTGAAACGCGACGCACACCTCGAATCACCAACCCAACCCCGATCCCTGTATGCAACATCCCCCACTCGCTCGACCCCATCGAATCGTTACGTCGCTCAAACGCATCGCTGCCGGCCTCGCCCTGTGCACCACGGTGTTGGCGTTGGTCACCCCGGCCTTGGCCCAGACGTCCGCCACCGGTTCCATCCAAGGCCGCGTTTTGAACGCCGCCAACGGCAAATACCTCAACCATGCCCGCATCTCGATCGTCGGCACGAACATTCAAACGCTCACCGACGACTTTGGCTTCTACGTGTTGAATCATGTTCCCGCCGGGCAGGTGACGCTTCATGCGGCCTACTCCGGTCAGGAGACGCAGGCAGTCACCGTGAACGTGGGACCAGGCGCCGCCGTGACGCAGGACTTCCAATTCAACCGCACCCACGAGGCGGTGGGCAAGAACGGGGCCGTGACGCTCAACACTTTTGTGGTGCAGGCGGATCGGTTCAAGAACGCGAACGAAATCGCGATCAACGAGGAGCGCAATTCGGTCAACGTCAAGGACGTCGTCGCCTCCGACGCGTTCGGCAACGTGCCCGAGGGCAACGTCGGCGAGTTCGTCAAGTACCTGCCCGGCGTTCTGGTCTCCTACGGAGGCCAACCCTACACTTCCGGCGCCGACATCACCGCCATCTCGATTCGCGGGTTCGGAGCCAATCAGACGGGCATCTATGTCGACGGCGTGCCGATCACCAGCGCCGAACCGGGCAACCTGACCAGCGCGGTCGGCCTCGACCTGCTGTCCATCAACAACGCCTCGCGCGTGGTGCTGACCAAGGAACCGACCCCCGACATGCCGATGGATTCGATGGGCGGCTCAATCAATCTGGTCAGCAAGAGCGCCTTTGAATACGCCCATCCGACGTTCAACTGGCGGGCCTACGTGATCATGAATTCGGAGGACACCAACGTCCTGCACCGCGAACCGGGCCCTGCGGACAAGTACACGTTCCACACCCTGCCGGGTTTCGACTTCACCTACGCCTACCCGATCTCCCCCAAGCTCGGCTTCTCCATCACCGGGTCGGACGCGAACGAGTTCAACGAGAACCGGCGCTTCCAGGACAAGTACAAGTACGACCTGCGGCGCACGTCCCTCTCGGGGTTCAAGGACGGGGCCGACCATCCCTACCTCGACAAGATCGAGGTCACTGACGGCCCCCGCGCCGCCTTCCGCACATCCGGCAGCGCCAAGGTCGACTGGCGTCCGACGCCCTCGCAGCTTCTGTCGGTCAGCTTCCAGCTCTCCCGCTACAACTCGGTCGACTCGGCGCGCCGTCTGGAACTGTCGCCCGACAACCCGTTGGACTGGGGAGGCGACTATGTCATCGGCCACACCAACAGCAGCCAGAAGGGCGACACCACGGTGACGATGCTGGACTCCAAGGGGCAGACCAACTTCGGCTACCTGCGGTACGCCCTCGACAAGGGCGCCTGGAAGGTCGACGCCGTGGCCAGCAGCTCGATCTCGAACAGCGACTATCGCAGCGGCGCCAACGGCCACTTCTCCGAAGTCGACATGAATCTGAACAATGTCGGCCAGGTCATCTTCAAGAACATCCAGGACGGCGTGCCCGGCCAGGTCACGGTCCTGGACAAGAGCGGCAACCCCCTTCCCTACAACCTGCTCTCCAGCTACTCGATCAACGGCCTGTCCAACGGCACCTTCCGTGCCCTCGACGGCTCGGGCCACAATCGTGAGGAGGACGACGTGTACAAGCTCGACGTCCAGCGCGCCCTGACGTTCATCCCCGAACGACTGATGAGCCTGTCGGTCAAGGCCGGCTTTTACCGCGAGGTGCAGAAGAACAACAAGTCGGGGCCGGGCATCCTTCACGGTTATCAGTACGTCGGCCCGTCGTCCGCTTTCACCATCAACGACTACATGGACACGGTCTACTCCAACATCAGCCCGGGCTTTGGCATCCCGAAGATGCAGTGGGTCGACCCCTACAAGGTCTACCGTTTCTTCCAGGCCCACCCGGATTATTTCTCCGCGACCTCGGATGACACCTCCAACGGCCAGAGTATCGCAGCCAACAACTGGGTCACCTACGTCCACCAGCAGTATGCCATCACGAAGACGTCCGATTCCTACTACGCGATGCTGACCGGCCGCTTCTTCCACAGCCGCCTCGCCGTGGTCGCCGGCGCCCGCAAGTCGGACGCGTCCCTGGTCGGGCTGGAGCCGTTCCAGGTGCACGATTTCAC
>JBJKRV010000316.1:0-3815 GCA_046704465.1 Opitutaceae bacterium
GCAGGAGGCCGTCGCGTGGATGGACAAGGCCATCGCGGGGGCGAAATCCGAAAAGTTCTACCTGTGGTACCACAAGGCCATCATCCTCGCGAAAATGGGCGACAAGGCGGGCGCGGAGGCGGCCGCCCGGCAGTCGATCGCGCTGGCGGAGAAGCTCACCGGACCCGAGAAGAGCGAGTACCTCCGGCTTAACCATACCCTCCTCGACAGCCTCAAATAATCATCGATGAAGTCCCGATTGCCGTCCCGCCCCGCCGGCCGGGGGATCCGGTTTGCCCTCGGCCTGATGACCCTGGCGGGAACGGCGTCGGTCGCCGCCGGTGCCGCCAATACCGGGGCCACCGGGTCCCCGGCCGCCATCCTCCACGATCTGCGCTGCTTCCGCGAAATGGGCCGCGTGCTTTACGTGGCGGCCCATCCGGATGACGAGAACACGCTGCTCATCGCCTACCTGTCCCGCGGCCGGGACTACCGCACGGCCTACCTGTCGCTCACGCGCGGCGACGGCGGGCAGAACGTGCTGGGGCCGCAGTTCGGCGAGGAACTGGGGGCGATCCGCACCGAGGAACTGCTGGCGGCACGCCGCATTGACGGCGGGGTGCAGTTTTTCTCCCGCGCCCGCGACTTCGGGTATTCGAAGGATTACCGGCAGACCCTGAAGATCTGGAACCGCGAGGAGGTGCTCGCCGACGTCGTGCGCGTCATCCGCGAATTCCGGCCCGACGTGGTGATCACGCGCTTTCCGCCGTGGCCGAGCCTCACGCATGGCCACCACACGGCCTCGGCGGTGCTGGCGGTTGAGGCCTTCAAGCTGGCCGGCGATCCCAGGGCGTTTCCGGACCAGTTGAAGACCCTGACGCCGTGGCAGCCCAAGCGCATCCTGTGGAACGGCTATAATTTCGGCAACGCGCCGCCGCTGCAGGGCAAGGACATCGTGCACCTGACGATCAGCGGCACGGATCCGGTCTCGGGCGAGTCGTTCGAGGAGCTGGCAGGGCGCAGCCGCTCCATGCACAAGACCCAGGGGTTCGGCAATTTCAGGTTCCGCGGCGGCAGCGGGCCGCGCACGGAGTCGTTCCAGTTGCTGGGCGGCGCGCCCGCGACGCAGGATATCATGGACGGCATCGACACCACCTGGGCCCGCGTGCCCGGCGGCGCCGACATCGGCCGGATGGCGGACGGGATCATCGCGAAGTTCGACGCGCGCGACCCGGCGGCCAGCGTGCCGGCGCTGCTGGAGCTGCGCCGCCGCCTCCAGGCGCTCAAGGACGGTCCGATCATCGCGGAGAAGCGCCGGGCGCTCGACCGGATCCTGCAGGCCTGCCTGGGCCTCGGTTTCGAGGCCACGCTGCCCGATGCCGAGGTCGTGCCCGGCGAGCCGATGCAACTGCACGAAACCGCCACGGTCGCGTCGGCGGTGCCGGTGCGGTGGATCGCCGTACGTTATCCTTCCATCAACCGGGAGACCGCGGTCGGCGTCGACCTGCAGGCGGGCCGTCCGGCCGTCCGCGAGGCGGTCGAATCGGTCCCCACCGGCACGCCGGTCAGCCAGCCCTACTGGCTGCGCGAGGAGGGGACTCCGGGCATGTTTCGCGTCGACAACCCCGCGCTGATCGGGCGGCCGGAGAATCCGCCCGTGTTCCCGGTCGAGTTTGTCTTCGAGGTCGGCGGGCAGACGCTGGTGCTGCGCGGGCGGCCGGAACAGATCGCCGAGGATCCGCTGAAGGGCAGGGTGCGGCTGCCGCTGCGCGTGATCCCGCCGGTTTCGCTGCACTTCCGCGATCCCGTGCGCCTGTTCGCGCCCGGCGCGTCGCGCCCGGTGGAGGTGGAGGCGGTCGCGGCCCGCGCCGGTGCGGCGGGCACGGTCCGCCTGAACGCGCCGGCCGGCTGGAAGGTGGAGCCGGCGAGCCGGCCCTTCCGCTTCGCGAAGGTGGACGAGCGCGCCGCGTTTGATTTCACCGTCACCGCCCCGGCCCGCCCCGAAAAGGTCGAGATCGGGGCCAGCGTCGAGGTCGGGGGCGCCCGCTTTGACACCGGGCGGGTCGTGATCGACTACGCCCACATCCCGCGCATCCTGCTCCAGCCGCGGGCGCTCGAGACCGACGTCTGCCTCCACCTGGCCATCCGCGGGCACCGCCTGGGCTACCTGCCCGGCGCCGGCGACAGCGTGGCCGCATGCCTGCGCGACATGGGCTACGAGGTGGTCCGGCTCACCGGCGCGGACCTGACTCCGGAGCGGCTGAAGACGTTTGACGCGGTGGTGATCGGCGTGCGGGCGTTCAACGTGCGGACCGACCTCGCGCCCCACCTGACCGCGCTGTTCGATTACGTCCGGGACGGCGGCACGGTGGTCGCCCAATACAACACCCCGAACGGCCTGACGACACCGCAGCTCGGGCCGTACGAGCTGAAACTCTCGCGCAATCTTCCGCTCCAGCGGGTGACCAATCCGGATGCGCCCGTGACGCTCCTGGCGCCCGACAATCCGGTGTTCACGACGCCCAATCGCATCGAACCGTCCGACTTCGACGGCTGGGTGCAGGAGCGCGGGTTGAACTTCCCGATCGAGTGGGATTCGCACTACACGGAGCTGCTGGCCTGCAGCGACCCGGGCGAGGCGCCCCTGAAGAACGGACTGCTCGTGGCCCGCTACGGCCGCGGCTATTACGTCTACACCGGCCTGTCGTGGTTCCGGCAGCTCCCCGCAGGCGTGCCCGGCGCCTACCGGCTGTTCGCCAACCTCGTTTCGCTCGGCAAATGATGCCCGCGCCCATGGTCCGGCCGCGGCGCCGACGCGCCCGGAGGGAGTCTCCCGCCGCATGATCCGGCCGGAGCAGACGGATGCCGCGCCGGAGCCAGAGGACGAGGCGCCCGGCGTGCCGCGCCTTCGCACCTGGCGCGGGGTGTACGTGCTCGTGCTGGGATTGTTCATCCTGGTCGTGGTGCTGCTGGCCTTGTTCACCTGCATCTATTCCGGATGAACCCGCTCGACTACGTCGTGCTCATCGGCGTCATGGCGGGCATCGCCGTCTACGGGATGTGGAAGGCCCGCCTGCGCCACAACCTGTCCGACTACCTGCGCGGCGACCACGTGGTGCGTTGGGGCACGATCGGCCTCTCGGTCATGGCCACGCAGGCCAGCGCCATCACGTTTCTCTCGACCCCGGGGCAGGGCTACGAGAGCGGAATGGATTTCGTGCAGAACTACTTCGGCGTGCCCGTGGCCCTGGTGATCGTGGCCGCCATCTTCCTGCCGATCTATCGGCGGCTCAAGGTCTATACCGCCTACGAGTACCTCGGGCACCGATTCGACGGCAAGTCGCGCCTGCTGGGCGCCGCCCTTTTCCTGCTGCAGCGCGGACTGGCGTCGGGCATCACGATCTACGCGCCGGCCATCGTTCTCTCCACCGTGCTCGGCTGGCGCCAGGACGTCACGATCCTCCTCACCGGCGCGTTCGTCATCGCCTATACGGTCGCCGGCGGCAACGAGGCGGTGAACATCACGCAGAAATGGCAGATGGCGGTGATCTTCGTGGGCCTGGTCGCCGCCTTCGTCGTGGTGCTGGTGAAGCTGCCCTCCGGGCTGGGGCTGGGCGGGGCGCTGTCGGTCGCGGGCGCGTTCGGCAAGCTGCACGCGGTGGATTTCTCCCTGAACATCCACAAGCGCTACACGCTCTGGTCGGGCCTCCTCGGCGGCCTCTTCCTGTCGCTGTCCTATTTCGGCACCGACCAGTCGCAGGTGCAGCGCTACCTGTCGGGCACGTCGCTGCGCAACAGCCGCCTGGGGCTGATGTTCAACGCCGTGCTCAAGCTGT
>JBJKRV010000317.1:0-4188 GCA_046704465.1 Opitutaceae bacterium
CCACGAGAGCGGCATCGACTTCGGCCGGGCCCGCGGCGCCTGCGCGATCGCCCTCCACATGCACCAGCCGCTCATCCCGGCCGGGGGGCCGGGCCGGGGCGCCGATCTCACGCGCGAGCCGCTGGTGGGCAACCTCCAGTTCATGCAGGAGAGCCCGTAGGCCGAGGACCGGCACAACGGCGGCATCTACCGCTGGTGCTACCGCCGGGCCGGCGAGTTCATCCCCCAGCTCGTGCACGAGGGCCGGCAGCCGCGTCTGATGCTCGACTACACCGGCACGCTGCTTTACGGCCTGCGCCAGATGGGTGCCGCGGATGTGCTCGACGCCCTGCGCACGCTCACCTGCGAGCCGGCCTACCGGCGCTGCGTGGAATGGATTGGCACCACCTGGGGCCACACCGTGGCGCCCTCGACCCCGCCGCAGGACTTCCGGCTGCACGTCCAGGCCTGGCAGAATCATTTCGCCGCGCTGTTCGGCCTCGAGGCGCTCGGCCGCGTGCGGGGCTTCGTGCCCTCCGAACTGGCGCTGCCCAACCACCCCGACGTGGCCTACGCGTTCGTGAAGACCCTGCGCGACTGCGGCTACGACTGGCTGCTCGTGCAGGAGCACAGCGTCGAAAACCCCGAGACCGGCTGGGGATCGCAATACCTCCATCTGCCCAACCGCCTCGTCTGCACGAATTCCCGCGGCGAAACCGCCGCGATCACCGCCCTGATCAAGACCCGCGGCAGCGACACGAAGATCGTCGGCCAGATGCAGCCCTATGACGAGGCCTGCAGCCAGTCGCGCTGGGATTACCGCGGCCGCAGGATTCTTCCCATGGTCATCCAACTCGCCGACGGCGAGAACGGGCACGTGATGATGAATGAGTTTCCCGCCAAATACTTCCAGGTCGTGCGCGACGCCACCGGTTCGGACGTGCCGCTCGTCAATGCGACCGAATACCTCGAGTACCTGCGCGCCGACGGCTGGCGCGAGGAGGATTTTCCCGTCATCCAGCCGGTCCGCCAGAAGCGCATCTGGGAGCGCTTTCATCCGGGGGACGGGCCGGAGAAACTCGCGCAGACGATCGAGCAGCTTCACCGGGAGGACTATCACTTCCATGTCGAGGGCGGCAGCTGGACCAACGACATCTCCTGGGTCTACGGTTATGAAAACGTGCTCGGGCCAATGGAGAAGGCCAGCGCGCTGTTTCACGAGAAGGTGATCAAGGCCGGGATTCCCTTGGGCGAATACCGGAGCCGGAACGCGCTCTTTCACCTGCTGACATCCCAGACCAGCTGCTTCCGCTACTGGGGTCAGGGGCGCTGGACCGACTACGGCCGGGAAATCAGCCGCCGGGCGCTGGCGATCCTCCAGCACGATTTTTGACCGGCGTCCCGCTGCCCCCGGGCAGTGGGGGCGGCGGCCGGGCGCGACCCGGGTCCGGCCCGGACGTGCCCCGTGCAAAAAGCCCAACGGCTTCTCCTTCCCTGCCGCACCCGGCACGGGGCTGACGCGCAGCCGCAATTTGTCACCGTGTATCCGTTGACAAGGGTTGGCGCTCCGGTCGGAATGGCGCCCAAAATCTGGCCCGCCCTCTGCTTGCGGGGTAGTCCTTCATTCGACGAACTCCCAACCGTGCACGAGACCCTGATCATCTCCGATCCGGCCATCATGCTGGGACGGCCTGTGGTCGTGGGCACGAGGGTCACGGTGGATGAGATCCTCGACTGTCTGGCCGACGGCCAGTCCGCCGACCAAATCGCGGCGTCGCGCCCGGGATTGACCGCCGCGGGCATCCAGGCGGCCCTGCGCTTCGGCGCCGACACCGTGCGGGCCGCCACCCCGATCGCACAGACGCCGCCGCTGGAACTCCACGGCCCTCACGTCGTGACGCTCTCGGATCAGGCGTCGGGGACCGCCCGCCGCGCGATTGCAGTCCGGGCGTACTTCCCCGAGGCCGAGGCCGCCGCGGTGCGCCGTCCGCCGCGCGAAGGAGCGCCGGCGGCGCTGTACCCGATGGATCGTATCCATCCGGCCGGCGTATTCGAGGCCTTGTTTCCCGACGAGAGCGAACCGTTTCCCTACCGGTTGGTCGAGACGCGCGCAGGCGGCCAGACCCGCGAAGCGGACGATCCCTACGGTCTGCCGCCTTTTCTCGCGCCGGAGGATCTCCGCTCAATCGCCGCCGCCCTTCAGCTCGACGGTCATCCGGAAGGCGCCGCCCCCCACCTCCGCAAACTGCAGCAAAAGCTCGGAGCCCACCGGGTGGAACACGCCGGCCTGTCGGGCGTGACCTTCGTGGTCTGGGCCCCGAACGCGGAATCCGTCAGCGCAATCGGTGACTTCAACCAGTGGAATGATCTCTGCAGTCCGCTGCGACCGGTGCCCGACACCGGTCTGTGGGAACTCTTTGTGCCGGGAATCGGCCCCGGCGAGCGCTACAAGTATCGCATCAAGCCGCGCGATGGCGGCGCCGCGCAGGACAAGGCCGATCCCTTCGGCCTGGCCGCCGAGCTGCGGCCCGGGACCGCGTCCGTGGTCTGGGATCCCGGCCGCTACCGGTGGCACGACGCCGGCTGGCTGGAGCAGCGCGGGCGGCGGCAGGCGCTGGATGCGCCCCTATCGATCTACGAGGTCCACCTCGGCTCCTGGCGGCGCGCCCCGGCGGACGGCGGCGGCCAGGCGCCGCGGTGGCTGACCTACGGGGAACTGGCGGACCAACTCGTGCCCTACGCCAAGGAGATGGGCTACACGCACATCGAGCCCATGCCCGTCGCCGAGCATCCGTTCGACGGCTCCTGGGGCTACCAGATCACCGGGTTCTTCGCCCCCACCTCGCGCCACGGCACGCCGGACGACTTCCGCCGGTTCGTCGATGCCGCCCACGAGGCCGGCCTGGGCGTGATCCTGGACTGGGTGCCGGGGCACTTTCCCAAGGACGCCCACGGCCTCTCGCAGTTCGACGGCACGCCCCTGTTCGAACATGCCGACCCGCGGCGCAGCGAAAACCTCGAGTGGGGCACGTCCGCCTTCAACCTCGAACGGCCGGAGGTGCGGGCCTTCCTGCTCGCCAACGCGCTGTACTGGCTGGAGGAGTTCCATCTCGACGGCCTCCGGGTCGACGCGGTCTCGTCGATGATCTACCTCGACTATTCGCGCCGGCACTGGCTGCCCAACCAGCATGGCGGCCGCGAAAACCTGGAGGCGGCGGCCTTTCTGCGGCAGCTCAACGCCCTCGTGCACCGCGAGCACCCCGATGTCCTGACGATCGCCGAGGAATCGACCGCCTGGCCGCGCATCACGGGTGCGGATGCCGCGGACAGCCTGGGTTTCGACCTGAAATGGAACCTGGGCTGGATGCACGACACCCTCGGCTACGCGCAGCAGGATCCCGTCTTCCGGCGGCACCACCACAATCAGCTCACGTTTTCCCTGCTCTACGCCTTCAGCGAGCAGTTTCTGCTGCCCTTCTCGCACGACGAGGTCGTGCACGGCAAGCGGTCGATGTTGTCGAAGATGCCCGGCGACGAGTGGCAGCAGTTCGCCAACCTGCGCGCCCTCTACGGCTACATGTTCGCCCATCCCGGCAAGAAACTGCAGTTCATGGGCTGCGAGCTCGGCCCGACAAGCGAATGGAACCACGACTGCGAACTCGACTGGAGCCTGCTCGATCGCGACCGCCATCACCGGCTCCAGGGATTTGTCCGGGACCTCAACCGGCTGTACGCCGGCCAGCCGGCCCTGCACGAACGGGATTTCGGGTGGGACGGCTTCCAATGGATTGACTGCGACGACGCGGAGCGGAGCGTCCTGTCGTTCATCCGGCGGGGGCGCGCCGGCTCGAATCCCGTCATCGCGGTCGCGAATTTCACGCCGGTGCCGCGCCCCGGCTACCGTCTCGGCGTGCCGGCCGCCGGCACTTATCGCATCCTGCTGAACAGCGACGACGCCGGGTATGGCGGCAGCGGTCTTGTCGATCGCCAGCCGTTGACTTCCGAGGCCAATCCCGTTGCCGGGCAGCCGCATTCCGTCGTCTTTACCCTGCCGCCCCTGGCGATGGTGCTGCTGGCCGCGGATCCAGCCGCTTCCGGCGTCGCCGCCCTCGCGCCGCGTGCCCGCCGCCAACGCCAGCGGCGCCCCCGCTGAGGCGAAGCCGCGATCGCGGAGCGATTCTCCGGTCCCGGCTCAGAGCAGGAAATACC
>JBJKRV010000318.1:0-3194 GCA_046704465.1 Opitutaceae bacterium
CCGCTCCCCCTCGAGACGGTGCCGCTCGCCCGGGCGGCGGCCCGGCAGCTCGTCGCGTGGGGCGCGGCGCCGGTGGCCGTCAATCTTTACCGGGACGTTTTGGGCAGCCGGCTCCTCCCGGAGCCGATTCGAATCGCGGCGCTGCGCGAGGCACTCGCGGCCGCAGGCGCGGCGAACGATCGCCCCCAGTTCGTGGCCTGGGAGCGGGAGCTTGACCACGTCGCGCCGCCGGCGCCCGCTCCGCGGCGGTGACACCCATTTCGCCCGACGGCGGCGCTCGCGCGCGTCGTCGCGGCCGGTGCGCGCCCCGGTCCGCTATTTAGAGCTTGTCGACCACGCGATCCGCGAGCCCGTACTCGATGGCTTCGCGTGCATTCAGATAAAAGTCGCGATCGGCGTCGCGCGCGATCTTGTCGATCGGCTGGCCGGAAGCGGCGGCGAGGATCCGATTCACCTCGTCGCGCAGCTTCTCCATTTCCTTGGCCTGGATGTTGATGTCCGTGGCGGGTCCGATGAACCGGCCGGCGATCAGCGGTTGGTGGATCATCACGCGCGCGTGCGGGAACACCAGCCGGCGGCCTTTTTCGGCGGCGCAGAGCAGCACCGAGCCCATGGACGCGGCCATGCCGGTCACCACGACCGTGACGGGCGAGGCGAGCAGCTTGATCGTATCGAAGATCGCCATCCCCGCGGTGACCGATCCGCCGGGCGTATTGATGTAGAAGGTGATATCCTTGCCCGGATCGGCCGCCTCGAGATAGAGCAGCTTCTCGCAGACATCCTTGGCCGTGTCATCCGTCACCGCGCCCCACAGGAAGATTCTCCGCGATTCCAGGAACTTCCTTTGAATCAGGGTGCCGACGGCGGGCGGCAGCGGCGCGGCTTCCGGCTCGTCTTCGCGTTCGTCGTCGTCGTCGAGCCTGGGAGTCACGGGAGGCAGGGAATGATCGGGACGTGGCGTGGTTGGCAGCATGACCTGTCAGACTGTGCGAGCCGTCATCGGCTTGTCCAATGAAAAGGTGGGCCGGCGGCGGAGCCGCTTGCAGCGTGGAAGCGCCCGCCTCGCGTCAATCCAGCGGCGTCAGGCGGAGGTTGCGCAACTCGTAGGGCGTGCCCTCGAACTGGAATCCGATGCGGCCGGAGGCGGGCGAGCACTTGGTCACCTGGTTCTGCATCACCCCGTTGACCGAGCATTCGATGGTGCCGTTCCGGCAGGTGATGTCGCAACTGTTCCACTTGCCCGGGAGCTTCTCGGCGTCGATGCCGATCTTTTCAATCAGGGTGCCCTTCTTCGGCTTTTCCGCACAGTCCGCCCCCGCCATGGCGAAAATGTCGCCGGCGCGATGCGCCTTGAGCTGGACCTGAAAGCACTCCGGCCACTCCCGGTCCTTCGGTCCGCTCGACACGAACACCAGAATGCCGCTGTTGCCGGGGTTGGCCGGCCACCGCCATTCGACGTGCAGACGGAAGTTGGTGTACGTTTCGGGGCCGGCCAGCAGGTAGCCGATGGGACGGCCGGCCGCGGCGAGGGCGCCGTCCGGCGTCGCGTGGCAGACGGCCGTCACGTCCGTCGGGTGCGGGGACACAAAGGTCCAGTGCGAAAGGTCGTGTCCATCCCACAGCTCGATTGTGGGCGCGGCCGCCATCAGACCGGGGATCAGCGAAAGGATGAGAGCGACGAGGGCAAGCGGGCGCATGGGAACAAGCTTGGACGGATCCGGGCGCATGGAAACTCCCTTTTTGACCGCGCCATCCGACGTCAGGTCCCGCGAAGTCGGCGGGCGGCGTCAACCGCGGTGCGCAGCTTCCGGGCCGCGCCGCGGGGATCGGCGGCGGCGCACACCGCCGAGACGACCGCCACGCCGTCGGCTCCGGCGGCGATGGCGCGGGCCACATTGCCCGCTTTGATTCCCCCAATCGCCACCACGGGGCGCGACAGTTGCCGGCGCATGCGGGCAAACGTTTCTTCGCCGAGCGCGGGAATGGCGTATGCCTTGGTGCCGGTGGGGAAGAGGGGACCGAGGCCGACGTAATCGACGTCGGCCGGATCGAAGGTCGAAAGCTGGCTTTCTCCGTTCAGGGAGAGTCCGATGATGGCCCGGCGCCCCAGCACCGCGCGGGCCAGGGCCGGCGAGAGGTCTTCCTGCCCCAGGTGGATGCCTTCGGCGCCCACCGCCTTGGCCACGTCGATGCGGTCGTTGACGATCAGCGGAATGCCGCGGGGACCGAGCAGGGCGTGCAGCGCGCGGCCGGTTTCGATCACGGCGGCCGTTGGACCATCCTTGTCGCGAAGCTGGACGATGGTCACACCGCCTTCCACCGCCTCCGCCACGGTTTGAAGCAGACCCCGCCGGGCCGTCATACCGGGATCGGTGACGAGATAAAGTGAAAGGTCGAAGGGAAGGCTCATACCTGAATCAGGGGTGGCTTCGTTCTAGCGTGAAGCGCCCGGATCGGCAATCCGAGCCTCAGGCCGTCACTTTTAGGCGGCGCTGGATGCCGCCGCCGTCCAGCAAATACAGGGCGTCGAGCAGTTGGAGCTGGAGCGAGCCCGGCCCCGGGCTTTTTTCCGCTGCGATCTCGCCGGCGAGGGCAAGAAAGGAAAGGCCGGCTGCCACGGCGTCGAGGCGATCCGGTTCGACCGCGAGCGCAGCCCCCACCAGGGCGGTGGCGGTGCAGCCGAGTCCGGTGACCCGGGCCATCAGCGGGTGGCCGTTGGCCAGGGCGACGACGCGGGTGCCGTCAGTCACATAATCGGTGGCCCCGGTGACGGCGACAATGGCGCCCGTGGCGGCGGCAAGCTGCCGCGCGGGGGCCAGGGCGTCGGCCGCGGCCCGCGTGCTGTCGACACCGCGGGTCTTTTCGGCCGTGGCGCCGGCCAGCACCATGATTTCGCTGGCATTACCGCGGATGCATGCCGGGCGGAGCTGCGCGAGGGCGGCGGCGGCGTTGGTGCGGTACGCCGTCGCTCCCGCGCCGACCGGATCCAGCGCCCACGGCACACCGCGGGCCTCCGCGGCCCGCGCCGCCAGTTCCATGGCCCGGACCCACGCCGGCGACAAGGTGCCGATGTTGACGACCAGCGCCTGGGCAAGGCCGACGAATTCTTCCACTTCCTCGGTCGCGTGCACCATGGCCGGTGCGGCGCCGATCGCGAGCAGCGCGTTGGCGGTGTTGTTCATCACGACGTAGTT
>JBJKRV010000319.1:0-10822 GCA_046704465.1 Opitutaceae bacterium
ACATCGCCTTTCGCGCCGCCGAAACGACCGCCACCATTCTGCTTCTCGGCCCGAGCGGCACCGGCAAGAACGTGCTCGCCCGGGAAATCCACCGGCGAAGTCCCCAGCACGACCGTCAGTTTGTCACGGTCAATTGCCCCAGCCTGTCGCGGGAACTCCTCGAGAGCGAGTTGTTCGGACACGTGAAGGGGGCGTTTACAGGCGCGGTGCAGGATACTCTCGGCAAGGTGGCCGCCGCGGAGGGCGGCACGTTGTTTCTCGACGAGTTTGGCGAGATGCCGCTGGAGATCCAACCCAAGCTGCTGCGGCTGCTGCAGGATCGGGCGTACGAGCGGGTGGGTGAGGCCCAACCGCGGCGGGCGGGCGTGCGGGTGATCGCGGCGAGCAATCGCAATCTTGGCGAGGAGTTGAAGGCCGGTCGGTTTCGCGAAGACCTGTTCTATCGGCTCAACGTCATCACCATCGTGCTGCCCGGGCTGCAAGAGCGGCCGTCCGATCTGATCCGCCAGGCCACCACTTATCTCGAGTTCTTTGCCCGGCGCCTCGGCAAGCGGTTGCACGGGTTTGCTCCGGAAGTGGTGGCGGCGTTTCGCGCCTATACGTGGCCCGGCAACCTGCGCGAACTGCGCAACGTGATCGAGCGGGCCGTGATCCTGGCGTCGGGCGAGACCCTCAGCCTGGCGGATCTGCCCGAGGTGTTTGCCCAGCCGCCCCAGTCCGCCGTGCAGGTGGGGGCCCGGGTGACCCTCGACGAACTGGAAGCGGAGCACATCCGGCGGATCGTCGCCAAGACCGCGACGCTGGAGGAGGCCGCACGCACACTCGGTATCGATCCTGCGACCCTGTACCGCAAGCGCCACAAACTCGGCATGCTCTGAAGCGTCCCCGGCTGCAGGACGGCGCCGGCCGGCGGAGTTCCGGGTTCCCACCCGCGCCGCTTTTTGTTGTAGTCCGGTTGACCATGCTGCGCACGCGTCTTTCGCTCGGCCTGCTGCCCCTCTTGCTGCTGCTGATCGCGGTGGGCGGGTATGCGCTCCACACCTGCCTCAAGCTGAGCCGCGCCGTGGAGGTGACGCTCGTGGGCAATTATCGGGCGATGCTGGCGACCGAGGAGATGAAGGATGCGGCGACCCGCCTGAACTCCGCATTGGATCTGGCGCAGCAGGGCGACACGCTCGCCGCCCTGCGCCGGCTTGACGAGCAACAATCACGCTTTGAGCGCGACCTGCACGCCCAGTCGATGGCGTCGGCCGGTACTCCGCGCGCAAATCCGGTCCGGGCGGTGGACCGGGCGTTTGCCGCCCAGTTGACGCTGGACAAGGGACTGGTGCGCAATCCTTCGGGAGACCTGGCCACATTGCGCGCCACCGAGGGAGCCCTGTTCAACACGCTCAATTCCCTGGACGCCTTGGGCCAGTACGATCACTTGGCGCTGGAATCCGAACTCGCGAGCGCCCGGAGCACCACCCGAACCACCGTTCGACTCCTTGTGAGCGCGATGGGCGCGGCGGTTCTGCTGTCGTTCGCCATCTCCTTTCTCCTCAGCCGCTCCCTGCTTCGTCCGATCAAGGCGCTGACGTCATCGGCAGTCGCACTGGGTGACGGAGACCTGGATCGGGCGGTTCCGGTCTTGTCGCGCGATGAATTGGGTGACCTGGCCCGCGCGTTCAACCAGATGGCGGCGAAGCTCCGGGCGTTTCGGGAAGCCACCACCGAAAAGGTGGTGCGCGCCCAGCGGACGTTGGAAGCAACCCTCACCTCGTCCCCCGACCCGGTGATTGTGGTGTCGGCGGAAAGTGGGGTGGAGTTCCGCAACCCGGCGGCCGAGGCGCTCGCCGGCCAGAGGGAATTCGCGGGCGGCCTGCCGCCGGAACTGCAGGAGCCGCTGGCCGAGGTGCTGGCGACGGGCAACCATTATCTGCCGACGGGCTATGACCGGCTGATCACGCTGCACGTTGGACGCGAAGACCGGTACTTTCTGCCCCGCATCCTGGCGGTGGGCGATACGTTGACCGGATTTGGCGGCGCCGCGGTCCTGCTGCAGGACGTGACCAAGTTCCGGTTGCTGGACAACGCCAAGAACAACCTCGTGGGCACAGTCAGCCACGAGCTCAGGACGCCCCTGACCGGCCTGCGCATGGCGATCTACCTGCTCCTCGAGCAAAACGTGGGTCGGCTCTCTTCAGCTCAGCAGGAATTGCTCGAGACGGCCCGTGATGATGCCGAGCGCCTGTTGCGCATCCTCAACGACCTGCTCGACCTCAGCCGTCTGGAAAGCGGCGTGGTCGCGCTCAGCCGTGTGCCCACGGGGGCGGATGACCTGATGTCCAAGGCCGCGGCCGAGATGAAGACCCAGAGAGACGCCGCGAACCAACGTCTGGTCATCGAGATCCCTCCCGGCATCCCGCTGGTGCCCGTCGATCACGACCGGATCCGGTACGTGTTCATCAATCTGCTGGCCAACGCCAGCAAGTATTCGCCGGAAGGGAGTACGATTTCGCTCTACGCCGCGTCCACCGCGGATGGCTTCGTGAAATTTGGCGTCCGCGACGAAGGTCCGGGCATTCCGTCCGAAAGCGTGGGCCGGGTGTTTGAGAAGTTCTTCCGGGTCCCGGGACAGACCCGGAAGGGGGCCGGCCTCGGTTTGGCGTTGGCACGCGAGATCGTCGTGGCGCATGGCGGCTCGATTGCCTGCTCGAGCACACCGGGTGCCGGCAGTGATTTTTATTTTCTGCTTCCCGCCTCCGCTCCAGCGGCGGAGTGATTCCAGGGGCGGGAACCATTCGGTGTGGCGCTGTCCAACGTCTTGGTTTCAGTTCCGCACCCATGAAGAAAGTCCTCGCCGCGATCCTGACTGCACTTCTGTTCATCGCCCCCCTGTCCGCCGCCCCGCGGGCGGCCGGCCAATCCGGGTCATCCGCCTACCGCCACGCGGTGCACAGCTACCTGCGGGCGGCGGCGCGCGAGTTGCATGCCTACCACACGGAGATTAGCGCCGCCGCCGCCAAGGCCCGGGGTAAGGCCAAGGAGCGTTGCGCGGCGGCGCTGGGCAAGCTCCACCGGTGCGACGCACTCTTTTCCCGGCTTAAAAAGGCCGACCACGCCTCCTTCGACGCGGTCAAGGCTGAATACGAGCAGGCCCGTGGGAAACTGATCCGGGATTGGCGGAAAGTGCAGCACCCGTCCGGCAATTGACCCGTCGGCGCCGGCTCACTTGTGCCGGCCGTGTCGAAAGATGTCCCAAATCACCCACAGCCCCAAGAGGGCGGAGAGCAGGTAGCCCACAATGCCAAGGGCAGGGTAGCCAAGCAGGTAGGGGCGGATACCGGTGGTGACAATCTGGGAAGAGCCGATGATCAGGGCGCCGATGATGACACCGAGCGCGATGCGGTTGCTCGCCGCCCGCAGCGCATCGTTCAGGGCCTCCAGGCCCCGATGCTGAAAGTTAACGGTCAGGTCGTCATGCTCCAGGCGGCGGAGCAGGCGGTCGAGTTCGGCCGGAAGGTCGCCCAGCCGGCCGAACGTGGCGGCCATCAGCGAGCGGGTCTTGCCCAGCAGTGCGCGTGGACTCCACCGTTCACGCTGAAGTTCGCGCAGGACGGGCCGCGCCACGAGGCGCAGATCGAAGGCGGGATCGAGCAGGCGGCCGATCTCCTCGATCGAGAGCACGGTCTTCGCCATCAGGGCATAATCGCTTGAGATGCTGATGCCGTTGCGGCCGAAGATTTCGATCAGCTTCAGGATGAGGACTCCGATCTGCTCGTTGCCGGTCGCAAAATTGAGATTCTCGCGGAGGACGATTGTGACCTCCTTTTCCATGGTGCGGTAGTCGGGCTTGGAGCCGGGGCCGGCGAGGCTCATCCCGATCTGCACCACCAGTTCCGCATCGTGACCGGCGGCAGCCAGGAAAAGATCAGCCAGGGCGTGGCGCAGGCGGCGGCTGAGGTGGCCCGCCAATCCCCAATCGAGCAGACAAAGGCGGCGGTCGTTCGTGACCAGGACGTTGCCGGCGTGCGGATCGGCATGGAAGAATCCGCTGATGACAATCTGGTGCAGCAGGGAGGCGGCACCGGTTTGGGCCAGCGCCCGGCCTTCTTCCGGAGTCAATCCGGCCTGTTCCACCCGGTGACCGTCGACGCGCTCCATCACCAGCAGGCGACGCGATGTGTATCGGTCGATCACCTCCGGAGCGAAGACTTTCGCCGGCGTCGGGTTTTGCGCGTTGAAATACTGCTGGTTGCGGGCTTCGTGGCGGAAATCCAGCTCCTGCAGAAGTCCGGCCCGGATTTCCTCCACAATGGCGGGCAGGTCAAACGGCCGCAGGCGCGCAATGCGATTGTGGATGCGGGCGGCAAAGAACGCGATCAGATCCAGGTCAGCCTCGACGACCTTCTGCAGGTCGGGGCGCTGGACCTTCACAGCCACTGCGCGTCCGTCAGTCTTCAGCCGTGCGAAATAGACCTGTGCGAGCGATGCGGAGGCGACCGGAGTCTCATCAAACTCGCTGAAGATCGCAGCCGGATCTTCCTCCAGTTCGTCCAGCATCACCCTATGGATATCGGCAAAGGGAACCGGCTGGACCGAGTCCTGAAGCTTTTGCAGTTCGAGGACGAGCGTCCGGGGCACCAGGTCGGGCCGCATGCTCAACAACTGGCAGAACTTGACGAACGTGGGCCCGAGCTCTTCGGCGGCCAGGCGAATCCGTTCAACCGTGCTCCGGTGCTCGCGCGGCGTGGGGACGAAACGCTGCCACCATGCATTTGGCGTCTCGATCTGTTCTATGACTTCGGCGAACCCATGCCGAACCAGCACGACCACGATCTCTTTCGCCCGCATGGCATTGGCCAGCAGGTCGAAGGGTTTCAGGGTTACGCCTGGCATGGGGCAGGCGGGCGGGCGATCAGGCGCCGGTGCCGGCCGAGCCTGACCGGGCGGCGTTTTCCTCCAGTTTCTTCACCCTGGTCTCCAAGGCCTCAAGCCGCGCCTTGTGCGTCACGTCCGTCTTCTCGGCGAGTTCCTTGAGCCTGGCAGCCAGTTCCCCGCTCATGACTTCAAACTCCTTCCGACCCTGTTCGGCAATCTTCTCAGCCATGATGCGTGCGTCGGTCGCCGACACCTTGCCTTGGCGAATGTACTCCTGCAGCGCCTCCTCGACTTTTTCCTTCGTGACAATGGTGGCGCCCACCCCTGCCAGCAGCGTCTTTTTGATGAGGTCGATCATAGCGTTCGCCACCCTAGAGCTGACGTCGGAATCCGGCAAACCCGAAAGGTCGCCGGCTCGGTTCGAGCCCGCGCGGGGCGATGGGGCCAATCTTCATCCGGCCGGCGGCAAAGATACGACCACAGCAGGGCCGAGGCGGCGGCTGCTCAGAGCTCCATGGCGGGAGCACCGTTCAACTCGCCGGCCGCCACGAGTTCTCCAACCGTGGTACGCAATACCTTGAGGAATTGCTCCGCCCCCATCGTTTGATAGCGCTGCAGGTGCCGGATTACGACGACGTCGCGAGTGGGATTGGCGCCGCTCAATTCCCGGTACACGAGCGTGCGCTTATCGTCCGTGCGGTACGCTATCCGGGGCATGATCGAGACGCCGGTGCCGCCAGCCAACAAGGATTTCACCGTGACGGTCTGCGAGCAACGGTGGCCGAGTTTGGGCACAAAATTATGGGCGCCGCAGAAGCGTTCGATCTCAATGGAGAGGGAGCTGGAATGTCCCAGCAGGACAAACTCCTCCTCGGCCAGGTCCGCAGCAGTGATGGATGGCTTGGTCGCCAGCGGATGCTTCCGACCGACGACCAACAGAAGGGGCTCGGTAAACAGCGGCTCCACAGAAACCCGCGGATCGCTCACCGGTTGAGGCACGATGGCAAGATCCAGGTCTCCTTCCACGACGCCGCGTACCAAATCCACCCTAAAATCTTCGTGAGTATGAACTAACAGATTTGGGTGCAGGCGGCGGCATTGCTCCAAAATGGTTGGAAGCAGATACGGAGCAAGGGTTTGTACAGCGCCGATTTTGATGCTCCGCTCGAGCGTCGGACTGTCCGACAGGGCGCGAGTGGCATCTTCGACCTCAATGATCACCCGCTTTGCTCGCTCCAAGAGGACCTTCCCGGCTTCGGTTGGGACGGCCCGGCGGCCAAGGCGGTGAAACAGTTTGTGCCCAAGCTCCTTTTCTAGACTTATTATCTGTTGACTAAGAGAAGGTTGAGTTATCTGCAGTCGTTCGGCGGCTCGTGTGAAATTGCCTGCCTCTGCGACGGCAAGAAGCGATTTAAGCTGATGCAGTTCCATAGGTGCATACTATGGATAACATAATTTTGTGTCGCTTCAATTATCGGATGGTTCGTGTAAGATGTCCGCGGTTCCGAAAGGAACCATTAACCTGAAAAAGAAAGACCAACATGAACCACGACAGACTGATGAATCTCGTACCGGCGGGCGTCGTGCTCGCAGTGGCGATGTTCCTCGGCCTTGCCCAGTTGAAGGTGCAGAACTTCTACCTGCTCTACACCGTCATCGGGTATGGCGCGGCAATCGCGCTGATGGTGATCGCGGCTTATGACTACCGTGCTAAACTGGCGCGGCAGCGTGACCGCTAAGCCATCGGTTCGTTAAGACAGCAAATAACGGAGGCCGGAACCGCGAGGTTCCGGCCTCTATAATTTCCGGGCCGGACATTCCAAGCAGGCGAGAGCGAGAATTGCGCTGGCGATGCGCAGCGCGGCCGGTCCGGTCCGGCCGACGCCCTGAGCCCACCGGTCGTCGAAGTCCGAAAGTGAGATCGAGCGGTCGACTCCGGGGTCACCGTGCCGGGAGCTCAGATCCCGGCATAGCCTCATCCCGCGGGAGGAGCTTCCGCCATCTTGGGACCCGACGGGTTTCGCTTGAGGAAGGCGGCCAGGATGAGCGAGAAAATGGCACCCAACAGCAGCGCCTGAATAACGGTCCAGACCGACATGAGTGCCGGCGACATCATGAAGCGCGTGATCTTTTCGAGCGAAGCCATCTGCGCATCGCCAAAGCCTCGAGCGATCCACTTTTGCCGGGCAAAATCGATGTAATAGTCGACGAAGCTGGGGTTGACGAAGGCGAAGTGGATGAAGGTGTATACGGCGCCGAACAAGCCGGAGTAGACCGAGATCAAAACGCCCGTCAGCAAGCCACGGCCGTAGGTGAGCCCTTTGTCGCCCGCCTCCTCACGGGCTACGCGGATGCCCAACCACAAGACGGTGATCATGCCCAGAAAAGCCAGCAGAGCGAACCATTGTCCTTGGGCCAGCTTGTCCGTTTGATAGCCGAGGAAGAATGCGACAAGGGTCAGCACGATGTTCACCAGCGCGAGCACGATTCCGTAGAACAATGCGGTGTTCATAACGGCCTCCAGCATGCAGCCGCCGCCGGGCGACACAACTCCGGTCTGACTGGGGCGACCGGTCCCAGTGGTCACCGTCCCACTGTCTTTAGTCGCACGATTGTGGCGCCCCATCCGCCGGCAGTTTCATTCCCCAGATGGAATGAGGCCACCCGAGGCGATCGCCGAAGCAGCGCATGCACCGTTTCCCGCAGCGTGCCGGTTCCCTTGCCGTGAACGATCCGAACGTCCCGAATCGCCCGAAGCTGACACTCGCGCAGGTACTCTTCCAGCAGGCTGGAGACTTCCGCAGGACGGAACGCGTGCAGGTCGAGTTCCCCGGTGATCGGAATCCGGACGGGTGCGGGTTGGTCGTACATTTTCGCGGAATTCTTTTCGACGGGCTTTCCGATCCCGGGTGGCGAATGCGGGTGTCCGGGGGCGCGGAACCATCGGAATCGACGACGGCCCCGATCAAGGATCGACGGGGCTTTCCGAAGGCTGCGGCGATTCCGGCGGTGGAGGCGCCGGCACAGGCGTCCCCGGTGAAGCCGGTGGAGTGGCGGGTGTCGCTGCGGCTGGGGGCGGAGTCACTCGTGGTCCCGGTGGGCGCGGCGGTTCTTCCATCGCCCGTCTGAGTTCTGCCTCCAGGCCGGCGGTCGCCTTCTTGAATTCGCGCAGGGACTTGCCAAGGTTGCGCGCGAGTTCCGGCAGGCGCTGGCTGCCAAACAGCAGCAGGGCCACCAGGAGAATGATCATGATCTCCGGACCGCCGACGTCGAAAATGGCAAATACACGCATGCTGACTGGCACGGTACCCACTCAGACGGGAACGGGCACCGAGCCGAAAGAAGTTAAGCGCCCTGCGACAAATCGCACCCTTTTTTTGCGCCACTTTCAGCCGCCGAATGGCCGGCGCCAGCGGTGGCCCGGCCCGGGCTACTGAAGGGAGACCTCGACCAGAAACGTCTCGGATTCGCTCGGGGCCACGAAATGCAGCCCGGCTTTGTGCTCGGGAGCGTTGGCCGGCCCCATCCAGGGTTCCACGCAATAGAAGGGCGAATTCTCGGCATGAGTCCACGTGACCACCACCGCCGATTTGGGCGGCCGGCGTTCCGTACCATGCCGGAGGGTGATCCGGTCTGAACCGGACTTCTCCCCGAATACGATGACATTGGACTTCAAGGCCGTGTGGAACACGTCGATCAGTTCCCGGTTCGCGAGGGACTCCGGCTGGCCCAGGCGGGGGCCCGGATGCAACCGCCCTTGCTCGAAATCCTGGCGCAGGGTCGCGCCGGCCGGAACACGGATGAAATAATCCGCGCGCGTCCGACCTTCGCTCCAAGGCAGCGTGAAATAGAAATGATGACCGGCGCACCAGGGAATCGGCTTTGAATCGAGGTTATGGAGGCGCAGCTCGATGAACACCGCCAAGGGCTCGAATCGGTAGCTGACGCTGAATTCGTAGTCGTAGGGGTAGGCGGCCCGAGCCTCCTCGCCAGGTTGGAAGAGCGCCGTGAAGCCACGCTCGTCGAGACGGGTGACCTGGAAGTCGCCCTGGCGGGCGAGCCCGTGCATGGGCATCGGCCGCTGGACGCCCTGCTCATCGCGCCAGAAGTGAATCAGGCCGCTGTCGAAGGTGCGCCCGCAAAACGGAAACAAGATCGGATTTCCGCCGCGGACGTGGGCAAGGTCGTCGAGCGACTGCAATTCCGGCCAGTAGATGACATCGCGCACCGTCCCGTCGCCGAGCGTCACGTGCCAGTTCATCAGGCGCGCACCCTTCGCGGGCAGCGCGAGAAAGGTGGATGGACCCACCTGCCACCGCGTCAAGGTCTGGCCGAGGTAGGAAACTTGTTCCATGGGTCAGGAAGATGCAGCGGACGGGCGCAAAGCCGACAAGATTTTTCGCAGCGCCCCCCCGGGGGGCCGGCCTGCCCGCCAATGCCCGGTCCGGGTAGGCGCGAGGCCCGGGAACCGCCATTCGGGGCGCTTGCCTCGCCGGGACCGCGCCGTAAGAATGCAGCCGAAAAATGAGCCGGAAGTTCCCTCAATTCTGGCCCGGCTTGGTTTTGATGACCGCGGTGGCTTTGGCCGGGATCGCGGCGGCAGCGCCCGACAGCAACGGGACGGCCGCAGCGCCGCACCGGCCCTCCGGTGTCGTCACGGTCTATGTCATACCTATCCGGGAGGAAATCGCCAGCCCGGTGCTCTATATCCTTCGGCGCGGACTGAAGGAGGCGATTGAGCACCACGCCGGCGCGGTCGTCCTCGACATGAAGACGCCCGGAGGCGCCCTCGATACGACATTGGAGATGATGTCGGACCTTGAAAAGTTTCCCGGGGAGACAATCACGTACGTGGATGACGAGGCCGCGTCGGCCGGGGCCTTCATTTCCGCCTCGACCCAGCAGATCTGGTTTGCCCCCGATGGGGTCATCGGAGCGGCGGCACCCGTGACCTCCACGGGGCAGGACATCGACAAGACGATGCAGCTCAAGATCGTGAGCTACCTCAGGGCCCGGATCCGGGCGATCTCCCAGGGGATCAAGTACCGCGGACAGGTCATCTCCGCGATGATCGACAAGGATTACGAGCTGAAGATCGACGGCGTGGTCATCAAACCGAAGGGAGAGCTGCTTTCCCTCACGGCGACCGAGGCGATGAAGAAGTACGGGCACCCGCCGCACCCTTTGCTGGGTTCGGGGATCGCGAAGAACCTCGACGACCTCCTGCGTCAAAAATACGGCGCAGGGAACTTCCGCGTCGTGCGCCTGCAGATGTCCTGGTCGGAGTATCTGGCCCAGTACCTCAATGCGCTTTCGCCGGTGTTGCTCGGCCTCGGCCTCGTGTGTCTGTTCATCGAATTCAAGACCCCCGGCTTCGGGTTTTTCGGAATAACAGGGATTGCGCTTCTGGTGGTTGTTTTTTTCGGCCACTACGTGGCGGGTTTCTCCGGGCATGAGCCGTTGCTGGTATTCATCCTGGGCGTCATGCTGGTCGTTCTTGAGATCTTCTTGTTCCCGGGGACCGCCGTCCTGGCGGTGAGCGGCATGCTGCTCATGCTGGTCTCGCTTGTCTGGTCGATGGCGGACATCTGGCCGAACGAACCCATCCGGTTCACCGGCGGTCTTTTTGTCCAGCCGCTGATCAACCTCGCACTGGGCCTCGCCATCGCGGCGACGGTGATTGTGGCATTGGTCCGGTATCTGCCCAAAGGGTGGGTTTGGGATCACTTGGTCGTGGCGGCCACGGTGGGCGGAGCGGCCCAGACGAGCGGCGGGACGACCGCCGCATCCTCCGGGCTCGACTCGTTGGTGGGGCGCCGTGGGGTGGCGGCGACGGACCTGCATCCAGGCGGACAGGTGGAGTTGGAGGGACGTCGTTACGAGGCCCGGGTGGTGATCGGGGCCGTGGATGCCGGTGCGACCGTCATCGTCCGGGGCCGGACCGATTTTGGGCTCATAG
>JBJKRV010000320.1:0-3891 GCA_046704465.1 Opitutaceae bacterium
CTCGGTGATCAGCAAATCCACCTTCACATTCTCGCGGATGAATGCCCAGGCCTCGTCCGCCGTGTGCACAAACGCGCTGCGGTGGTTGCCGCGCGCCAGGATGCCCATCATGGCCCGGCCCGCGAGATCGCTCCCGTCGAGGAGGAGAATGTTGGCCATGGGAGAGGGGTAGGAACCGGGATTGGCCGGTAACAACGGGGCCAATCCGCTCAAGATCGGCACGAGCCGGGATGGGATCTGTCCACCATTCCATCGGCACAAAGCCGCGGAGGGTTTATCCCCGGTTTGGCGCTTCCGGCCGGGGGCAACCGGGCACCCGGCCCGTCACCCCTTGTCCGACGCCGCCGGCACCGGCCGCGCGCTCCACACGCGGAAGTGCCTGATGACAATATGGCTGTGGACGGTGCGAAATCCGAACCAGCCCTTCGTCAGCGGATCCGGATCCGGGTAATCGAAGATGCACCGGCCGTCGCGGTAGTACTGCGCCCGGCCGCCGACGGCCACCAGCATGATGTGGTAGGTGTGATTGGCCTGGAGCAGGTCCTTCTTGTCGCGCAGGTCGTAATCGGGCAGCAGCGGCCGGTCCCCCAGCCCGGTGTAGCGGCGGAACCGGGTCGTCGTGTTGTTGTTGCCGCCGCAGCCGCCGTAGTAAAGGCGCAGCGAATTGTAATCCGCGAACGCTCCGGTGCGGCGTTCGGTCGTCGCCAGCACGCTCCCGTCGGCCACCGACGGGTCGGTGGCCATCCAGAAACAGTTCAGGTCAGACACGCGATCATCCGGACCGCCGTGGTCGACCACGGTGGCCTCGTAGGTGATGATGACGGGAGCCTTCAGTTCCTGGCGATACCACACGGTGCAGCCGCCCACGTCCTCGATGGTCAGCTTGCCGTCCTCGAACCTGACCGTGCCGCCCGGGCGCTGCTCCACGAGCCATTGGGCGGGATCGGAAAAATCATTTTGGTAAAGGAGCGGCCCCGACTCGTAGCGTGTCGCCGTGTCCTCGGAACGGGCCGGCGGTGTCAGGACAACGAGGAGCGGCAGAATCCAAAGCAGGCGCAGGGAACGTATCATGGCGGATCGATCATGAGCCCGGATGCGGCTGAACGCCAGCCGGTCCGTTATCTCCCGGATTTTCGTTTACCTCCGGTGTTGTGCTCTCGACCCGGTGAAATCGCATGGGTTCCGTGCCGGGCTCCGCCAGCCTCGGTCCGGCGTAGATCACGGCGAGTTCGGCGAGGGCCGTCGAGGTATCGACTCCAAAGCCGGACCTCGCGGTGAGGCGGACGTACTTTGCGGTGATCATGCCGGCGAAGCGGATCTCCTGCGGATCGAACGTGGATTGCAGCTCACCGTGCGCCACCTCGCGCCAGTGCGCACCGTCGTCGCTCACCTCCACCGTGTAGCCGCGGATGTCGCCGCGATGCATGCGGTCGTTCTGACGCGGCAGGAGCCGGAGCCCGCGCATGGCCACCGGCTCGGGGAAGCTGATCGTCAGGGCGCACGGCTGATAGGCCGGCCTGGGCAGGTCCTCCACCGGCTTGCCCTCGGCCCAGGGAATGCCGTGGCCCCGCAGGAAGGCCGGCAACGGGCCCTGGTGCACCCAGGAGGTATTCGGGTCGCCGTCCATCACCGCCTCGGGATCGGAGCCCGGCGCCTGCACCGTCGCGCCGAGCTGGCGCATGATCAGCGAGTCGAACCACAGGTGGTCGAGTGTACCGACCGGCACCGCCGTGCGCGGGTGGAATTCATCGCCCGCCATGTAGTCGAGCACGGAGCGCCGCAACTGCCGCGCCACCGGCCGGCCGGCCAGATCCGTTGAAAGGTCCGCGGAGCACACCATCAGGCGCCCGGGGCCGACGCGGCATTCGAAGAGCACCCCGAGCTTCCAGTTGCGGTTCCAGTCGTCGATCGCCCAGACGATCGGCTGCAGGCCCGGCGGCAGGTGGTCCAGGTTGATCGCGCGGGCCCGGCCCACCAGTTGCGTCCACTGCCAATCGCACCAGTCCGCCGTGGGGAATTCGGCCAGGGCGGGGTGATGTGAGCGGACGAGCAGACCCAGCATGCGGCTCCACCTTGGGTTCATCTGCCGGTTCCAGAAGACCGGCAGGCGGCCGAGCAGCGGGCTCGTCCAGCCGAGTTGGGACGCGGGCGGCAGGTAGAGCACGCGACCGCCCGCCGCCAGCCGGGCCTTTGCCGTCGCCCATGAACCCGTCACGGTGATGCCGGCGGGCACGGCCTCGGACTCCTCTGCCGGGTAGAGCCAGAGGTTCCAGGTGTTGCGGAACGGCGTGCCCGCCAGCGCGACCTCGAGGCGGTAGGCGCGCGGCGCGGGCACCTGCGAGAGGTCGAGCGAAATCCGGCCGAGCGGCAGGTCCTTGCCGAGCGGGATGGTTCGGGCGGGCCAGCTTCCTCGCGCCACCACGCGGCCGCCGGCGCCGAGGAGGCGCCACTCGGGCACGGCGCCAACCAGCGGGCCCGGCCCGAAGTTCGCCACCTCCACCGGCACGTCGAGCTTGTCCGCAGTCGTGAAGACGCGGCGGGTCAGGACCGCCAGCGGGACGACGGTGTTGCAGAACTGGCGAAACTCGGCCGGGGTCACATAGCCTTTCTGCTGCCAGAAGGTGTCGAGCAGGCCGACAAGCGCCGTCCCCTGCCCCACGTAGTCGTGCAGGTCGAGCAACTGAAAGCCGTCGAGCCCGGGCGTGCGCAGGTTGGCCTCGATCTCCTCCTTGTAGCATTCGACCTGAAAATGTCCCGAGGCCCGGGCAAAGGCGCGATCCATGGGGAGAAGGCCGTGGGCGGCCATTGAATCCCGGAAGATCTCGAAGTTGCCCGGCTGCAGGTAGCCGGTGAATTTCGGAATGATGCTGAAGTCGGGATAGGCGCACCACTGCCCGACCTCGTGCGCGACCACCGGGACGTTCACGCCGTTCAGCGCCGCGCCGTAATTGCGGCCGAACCAGCCGCGCGGCCCCCGCAGCGGATCACGTCCGATGCCGGCCGCCACCAGGTAGTCGGCACCATGCACGGGCCCCGGGCGGCTGATCAGCGACCAGCCCGTGCCCGTCGTGTACAGACGGCGCGGATCCTCCCGCCGGTAGTGCTCCACCCACTTCGTCAGCGCCGGCTTCCAGTTTCCGTGCGGCTCGTTGCTCGGCGACAGCAGCAGGAAGGAGGGATGGTTGCCATAGGCGCGGATCATGCGGTCGGTCTCCGCGTACAGCCGCTACTCCATCGGCGAGCCGGGGCTGATCGCATTCCACATTCCCGCCTCGGGTTGGAGGTAGAAGCCGACTTCGTCGGCGGCGGTGAAGGCCGCGGCGGGCGGGCACCACGAATGAAACCGCATATGATTGAGTCCCCACGACCGGCAGAGCAGGAACAGGCGCCGCCACCACGCCACGTCGGTGGGCGGATAGCCCGTCAGCGGAAAGTCCCCGCCAAAATGGGTGCCGCGCAGGTAGATCGCCCGGCCGTTGAGCACGAATTGGTTTCCCTCCGCCCGGAAATCCCGCAGGCCGAAGGTCAGCTCGCGCGCGTCGTCCGCCGTCCCGCCGGCGCCGACGAGGCGCACCGTCAGGTGCTGCAGCGCCGGATGGAATTCGTCCCAGGTCTGCGCGTGCGCGCCCAGCGGGACGTTGAGTTCGGCCGCACCGCCGGCCGCCGTCCAGGTCACGGGCGTCGAGACGCCGCCCGCCGAGAGCCGGCCCGAGCCGGCGGTTCCGGTGTCGTTGCCGAGGCGCACCTTGATCCGGGCGGATTTCGCCGCCACGTCGGGATAGACCTGCGCGTCGGCGATCCAGACGGGAGACGTCGCCCGCAGTTCGATCGCACCGACGATGCCGTTCCAGGTCGCGCCGAGCGAATCGGACACCGAGTGCGCGTCGGGCC
>JBJKRV010000321.1:0-2933 GCA_046704465.1 Opitutaceae bacterium
GGTCCGGGTCCACCTTGTTGACCTCGCGCTGCAGGGCGGTCCCGAGGATCGCCGCCCGCGGGCCGAGGTCGCCCCCGCCGCGCGGGCGGACGAGGACGGTGGCGAACTGCTGGGTGGCGGGCATGGCCTGCACCGGGCCGAACACGGTGGAGAAATAGGGCACGTAGAAGCCGGTGTCATCGACCTGCGGATTGTTGAACGGGCCGAGCATGCGGATGGTCGGCACCACGCCGACGATCGTGCGCCAGGGACCGAACAGCCGGCCGTTGTTGGCCACGGTGCGGAAGCGCCGGCCGAGCGCGCTTTGGTTGCCGAAATATTTCCGGGCAAAGGCGGCGTTGACGATCGCCACCGGCAGCTTCTGGTCGCTGTCGTCGAGGGCGAAGTCGCGGCCCTCGAGCAGCTTCACGCCGAGGGTCGAAAAATAGCCGTCGGTGACCTGTTCGAAGTTGGCATTGGGCCGGTCGCGGTCGGTCGCGTAGGTCCGGCCCTCGATCTCGACCGGCGCGACGCCGGAGAAGGACATGCGGAAGCGGTTGGTGAGGGCGGCGGCGGAAAACTCCGGGTCGGCGCGCAGTTCGCGCACGAGCCGGTCGAAAAACACCTTGCGGGCCGCGGGCGTCGGATAGCTGCCTTCCATCAGGGCCATGCGGGCGGTGAGCACGGCCCGGGTGTCGTAACCCCAGTCGAGGCGGTCGCGCCGCAGGATCGACTGCAGCTGGAGGAGGGCGCCGACGAGGAGAATGCTGGTGACGACGATCTGGGCCACCACGAGGCCCCGGGTGATGACGGTCACGGTCCGGCTGGTGTTGCCGCGGCCCGACTCCTTGAGCGCCTCGACCGCGCTCGCGCGCGAGGCCAGCCAGGCGGGGATGAAGCCGGAGCCGACCGCCGCCACCACGGTCGCCCCGACGGCGAAGAGCAGGACGCGGGGATCGAGGATGAAGACGATGTAGGTGGGGATGGGATTCTCGGAATTGTGAGTGGCGGCGTTGAGGTAACTGGTCGCGAAGTGGGCGAGGGCGACGCCCACGACCGCTCCGAGCACGGCGACGAGCAGGCTCTCGGTCAGCATCTGGCGGATGAGCCGAATGCGGGTGGCGCCGAGCGTCGAGCGGACGGCCAGTTCCTTGCCGCGCAGCGTGGCGCGGGCGAACTGCATGTTCATCACGTTGACGCAGGCGATGAGCAGGATGCCGACGCAGAAGGCCAGCATGGTCCAGAGCAGGCCGGCGATGGCCGTCGGGGTGAAGGTCTTGATCAGCGGCTGGACCACCGCGGTGGTGAAGTTCTTGTTGGTGTCGGGAAAGGCGGCGGCGAGCTGGCGGGCGATGCCGGTGAACTCGGCCGTGGCCTGCCGGTACGAGACGCCCGGCTTGAGCTGGCCGAGCACCGACGGCGTGTTGCCCTGGGCGTTCTGGTCGTTGCGCGGCGCGGGTGGGTACTCGCTGTAGAGCGGCAGCCAGATCTGCTCGTTGATGGGGAAGGAGAAGCCGGCGGGCATCACGCCGATCACCGTGGCCGGCTTGCCGTTGATGCGCACCCCCTTGCCGATGACGTCGGCGCCGCCGAAGTCGCGCCGCCAGAGCTGATAGCTGATGAGCGCGACTTTTTCGGCCCCCGGTCGGTCGTCGGCGGCGGCGAAGTCGCGGCCGAGGAATGGCCGCACCCCGAGGATGCGGAAGAAGTCGAACGAGACGTAGGCGCCGGTATAGCGCAGCGGCCGGCCGTCGATGGTGACGTTGACCGTCGCGCCCGCGATGTAGGCGGCCAGGCGGGCAAACGACTGCTGCTGGGCCCGCATCGCCTCGTAGTCGAGGGAGAAGATCTGGCCGCCGAAGCCGTTGGCGTTGGCGTTCACCTGAGTGGGATCGATCACCTGGACGCCGGCCAGGCGCGCGGCGTTGGGAAAGGAGAAGCCGCGCAGCATGGTGCCGTTGACGACGCTGTACATCGTGGTGACACCGCAAATGCCGAGGGCGAGCACGGTGACGGCGAGCAGGCAGAAGGATTTTTCCTTGAGCAGCACGCGCAGACCGATGCGCAGATCCTGGACAAAGCTTTCGAGGTTCATGGTGGTTGAAGCGGGATCCCGGCCGCGCGGGCCCATCCGCGGTCACGGGTGACGGCTATCCGGTGGAATCCTATTCATTTCGCAGCGCGATGATCGGGTCAATGCGGGCGGCTCTTCGGGCCGGCAGCCACGAGGCGAGGAGGGCGACGCCGAGGAGCAGGAGCGTGACGGCGCCCAGCACGGCCGGATTCAGCCCGTGAATTGCCGCCGGCATCATGCTGCCCATCAGGCGCACGAGTCCGACCGCGCCGAGCAATCCCAGTCCGGCGCCCAGGACGCTGAGGCGCAGACCGGCGCGCAGGATGAGCCAGACGACATCGCGGGTCTGGGCCCCCAGGGCGACGCGCACGCCGATCTCGGGCGTGCGCTGGGCCACGAGGCGGGCGATCACGCCCGAGAGGCCGAGGGCGGCGAGGAACAGCCCGAGCAACGCAAATCCGGCGAGGATCGTGTTCATGAGGTTGAAACCGGACTGGCGGGAGATGATTTCGTCCACGGTGCCGAGCTGTTGCACGGCAAGGTCGGGATCGAGGCCCGCCACCGCGCGGCGCATCGGCTCGGCCAGCGTGGCCGCATCGCGGGCGCGCACCGCGACGGTGACATAGCCCCACGGCTCCTGGGCCAGCGGGCGCAGAACCAGGAACTGGGAGGCCGGGGTCGTGATGCTGATCGCGAAACGCAGGTCGGGAATCACGCCGACGATCTCGGCCCAGCCGCGGTGGGCGGGATCCACGCCGCCGAGGTGCTGCCCGATCGGATTCTCGTGGGGGAACAGGGCGCGGGCCATCGACTCGTTGATGATGACGACCGGCGGTGACTTCAGGGTGTCGGTGTCCGCAAAATTGCGGCCTTCCAGGAG
>JBJKRV010000322.1:0-2535 GCA_046704465.1 Opitutaceae bacterium
CCCTTGCGTCCCAGGAAAATGCCGGCGCCGCCGTCCTTCGATACGGCCCGAAAGGCCACCACGCCCGCCTCATTCATGGTCGGGCCGAGCGGGCCCACCCGCTCGAACCCAGTGTTTGTGTCCGCCAGGACCTCCTGACGTCCTCCGCCGGCCAGATGGACGGCCTGCACCCCGGTCTCGAACCCGGCATAGAAACTCACGTCCCCCGCGTTGTTCAGACCCGGATGGCTGTAGATGGGCCCGGTCGATCCGATGTCGATGCGATCGACC
Organism: Opitutaceae bacterium; assembly: GCA_046704465.1. Taxonomy (GTDB): domain Bacteria; phylum Verrucomicrobiota; class Verrucomicrobiia; order Opitutales; family Opitutaceae; genus Fen-1467. The sequence goes on from JBJKRV010000322.1 coordinate 271, forward strand.
GCGTCTCCGGCCCCGCAAAAAACACCCGTCTCCCCGCCGCCGAGTGCAGCCTGAAACGCCACCAGACCCGCGTCATTGACCGCGGCAACGTAGGGTGAGAAGCCGCCGAACCGGGCGCCGGCGGCGGCGATCAGACGAAACTCGAACGTCCCGCCGGGAGAGCGGCCGATCATACGACCCGGGACGGGACGGAACCGTCGGTGTCCGCGTATTCCGCGATTGAAGGAAAATCCGGTGAGAAGCGCCGGGCAGTCACGGCGTGATCTTGATTCCCTTGCGCAGATAGGTGGGCACGTCCAGGTCCTGGCCCTCGAAGAGATTCCGATCCGTCTTGTCGAAGTAGCCGCGGCTTTCCACCTCGGCAAAGGAGAACTCGTTTTGCGCCACCGGCGGCAGACCCGGAAGGTCGTCGCGGACCGGCCGGGCGGCAGCCGCCTTCGCAGGCGCCGGCACCGGGACTCCCCGCGCACCCGCCAGCGCGCGCCGCTGGGCGAGCCCGCGGTTGCCGATATCCGTCGTGCCCAGCACGCACACTTCCACCCGCTGCTGCATTCCCTCGTCGATCACCGCGCCCATGATCACGTGCGATTCACGTCCGTAGAGATCGGTGACGGCGGTCATGATCTCGTTGACCATCGGCAGCGTGAGATCCGTGCCGCCGATAATGTTCACCAGCAACCGGTCGGCGCGGCGCGAGAACTCCGTTGCGTGCAGCAACGGGCAGGCCCGCAGACTTTCGATGGCCTGGGCCACGGCGTCCGGTCCGTCGCCGCTCCCCAGGCTGAACAGCGTCTTCCCGCCGCGGGATTGAAACACCTGCTGCAGCGTCGCGAAATCCAGGTTGATGAGACCGGTGCGAAACAACATCGCCCAGATCGACTTCACCCCCCGCCCGATCCACTCGTCGGCCCGCGCAAAGGCGTCCAACACGCCGGTCTCCGCACCGCATTCCTGAAGCAGCACATCGTTGGGCAGCGGCACGACCGCGTCGCACATCCGCCGCAGGGTGACCAGCCCCTCCTCGGCCTGCCGCGCCCGCCGCCCCCCCTCGAAACTGAAGGGCATGGTGACAAAGGCGATCACGAGCGCGCCCTGCTCGACTGCGATCTCGGCCACGGTGGGCGCCGCGCCCGTGCCGGTGCCCCCGCCCATGCCGGCGACCAGGAAGATGAGATCGCAATCCTTCACCACGGCGGCGATCTTCTCGCGGTCGGTGTCCGCCGCCTCCCGGCCGAGATCCGGGTCCCCCCCGGCGCCCAGGCCGCGGGTGACCGAACTGCCGATCAGGACCTTGTCCTGGACGGGCGAGGCGGACAGGGCCTGGAGGTCCGTGTTGATCACGGCGAGCTGGAGCCGCTCGAGGTTCTCCATTTTCAGGCGGTCCACCGCATTCGAGCCGGCACCACCCACGCCCACGATCTTGATGGCGATCGAACGGTCGGTCAGGATCTCATGCGTGAGCGGCAGCTCGTTGTGGCGCGGGTCGAATTGCATGGGGCGGGAAGGTGGAATTTGGCGTGAGGATGAAGGTGGGCGCTCGGGAAGGTGGCGGGGCAAGGCAATGAGGCGATTCGGTTCGGGCTGACCTTGGTTTTGCGGCCTCTGGAGTTCTCGTCGGGTGAGGTTCGCTTAGTTCGACCCGATCTTCGGCTTGAGACCGCCGAGGAAGCCGCCCGAGCGCCGGACGACCGGTTCGCGTTCCGCGCGCGCGCTGAGGCCGTAATGCAGCAACCCGAGCACCGTGCTGAACCCCGGATCACGCAGCTCCTCGGCCACCCAGGGCGGAGCCTCGCCCAACCGTGCCGTGACCCCGAAAACCTTGGTCGCCGCCTCGTCCATCGCCGTCAGGCGCGCGCCGCCTCCCGTGAGGACGACTCCCACCGGCACCTGTTCGGGTGCGAATGCCGGACCGAGCTTCTTCCGGACCACCGCAAGGGTCTCGACCGCCCGCACCGAGGTGATCTGCTCGATCGTCTGGCGCGCGAACTGCCGGTCGCCCACGGAGTAGTCGCCGTTGAGCCAGACCTTTTCGCGCCGGTCGTGGGCTCGCAACACGGCCGATCCGTACCGCAGCTTCATCTTGTCCGCCTGCCCGCGCGTCAGGCGCAGGCCGAGGCTCAGATCGTTGGTCAGGTGATCGCCGCCGACCGGCACGACGCCCGCCACCTGGGCGACGCCGTCACGGTAGAGCGCGTAGTCGGTGGTGCCGCTGCCGATGTCCAGCACCAGCACCCCCTGCTGGCGTTCCTCGGCCGTCGTCTCCAT
>JBJKRV010000323.1:0-11052 GCA_046704465.1 Opitutaceae bacterium
CTCCGGGCGTGGTCGCGTCGATCCAGTTCCGGCGGTTCAAGGCGCTGCGCAGCGCCAGCGTGCATCTCGGTCCGTTCAACCTGGTCATCGGCCGCAACGGGAGCGGCAAGACGAGCCTGGTGCAGGCCCTGCTCCGCCTGCGGACGCTGGCCCGGCGGGAGGCGGCCGCTCCGCCAGGGATGGCGGCGCCACCGGCCGCCCGGGAGGGTGCGACGACGCCCGAGATCGGGTTCCGCTTCACCGCCCCCGACGACGACATCGAGGTGCGCCTGGGTTGCCGCGAGGGCGTGGTGTGCGACCTGTTGGAAGCCAGCCATCCGGCGACGGACGATGGGCGGCGGCGCTGGCACGACCTCCGCACGAAGCTGGCGGGCATCCGGGCGTACCTGTTCGACCACTATGCCATGGCCGAGCCGGTCGCGCCGGCGGAAGGGGACGAACTGGCCTCCAACGGCCGCAATCTCGCGGCCGTCCTGGCGGCGATGCGGGACCGGCGCCCGGACGCGTTCGCGCGTTTGCAGGCGGAATTCTGCCGGGCCCTCCCGGACTACATTGGCATCGAGACGCCGGCGGCGGAGCAGGGGCGCCTGCTGCTCGGCCTGCGACTCGCCGACGACCGCGAGGTCATCACGGCCGAAAATGCCTCCCAGGGAGCCCTCTACACGCTCGCGATTCTCGCGCTGTCGTTCGCCGGGCAGCCGCCGCCGGTGCTGTGCCTGGAGGAGGCCGACCGCGGCGTCCATCCGCGGCTGTTGCGCGAGGTGCGCGACGCCCTCTACCGCTTGAGCCATCCGTCGGCGTTCGGCGAGCCCCGCGAACCGGTGCAGATCGTGGCCACCACCCATTCGCCCTTCCTGCTCGATTTGTTTCGCGATCACCCCGAGGAAATCGTCATCGCCCAGAAACGCGGCACCGCGGCCACGTTCGAGCGGCTGAGCGACCGCCCGGACGTGGAGGAGATCCTCGCCGGAGGATCCCTGGGCGACATCTGGTACAGCGGCATTCTGGGCGGCGTGCCCGACGAATGAAGGCGGCCCTGGTGAGCGAGTCGCCGGCGGACGAGGCGGCGCTGCGGGTCCTCGTCGAGGCGGTGCTGGGCGAGTCGGTCACTCTGGAGAAGCCGGGTTTGCGCGCCCGCGGCTGGCCCAATGTCGCGCAGGTCCTGCCCGCGATTTTGCGCCATCTCCACTTCAACACGAACGTCGAGGGCCTGGTGGTGGTGGTGGATTCGGACGACTCGGTGGTGCACACGGCCGGCCACGAGGCGCCGGGCTATTATCACCCGCGGTGCCGGCTGTGCCAGCTGCGCGGCATCTTTCACCGGACCCAGCGGCGGTTTCCCCGCCTCCACGGCCGCGACCGGCTGGTGCGGGCGGTGGGGCTGGCGGTGCCGGCGATCGAAGCCTGGTATCTCTGCGGCCAGGATCCGCAGGTGAGCGAACTGACCTGGACCGATGGGCAGACGCGGGGGATCGCACCCTACACGCGGCGGGAGCTGAAATGGCGCGTCTACGGCACCGACCGGCCGTCGCTGGGCTTCGAGATCCAGCGGGCGCTGGAGTGTGTGCGCCGGCACCGGCACGACCCGCGGCGACTGGAGGCCGATTTTCCGCAGGGGTTCGGCGCCCTGGCGCGCGATCTCCGCGGCTGGCCGGTGGACCGGCCAGGCGGACAGAGCGACGCCGGACCAAGGGTCCATGCGAGCCCCACCCCAGGCGATGCCGGCGGAGGCGGTCCGCAATGACCTGGCAGCGGTTCGCGACGGAGTCGGACCTGCGCGCGTGGTTCGAGGCCAACCACGCCTTGGCCCGCGAACTCTGGCTGCGCCTGCGCAAGACCTCCGCCGCGGGGCCGGGGGTCACCTATGCCGAGGCCCTGGACCTGGCCCTTTGCCACGGGTGGATTGACGGCGTGAGGCGGGCGGTCGACAGCCGGTCCTATGCCATCCGGTTTTCTCCCCGGCAGCCAAGAAGCATCTGGAGCAAGGTCAACCTGCGGCACTACGAGCGATTGGAGCGGTCGGGGCGGGTGACGGCGGCGGGGAAACGGGCTTTTCAGGAACGCGATCCGGCGCGCAGCGGGCTCTATTCGTTCGAATCGCGCCCGCGCCAGCTTCCGCCCGGGCTTCGGAGGATTTTTCGGGCCGATGCCGGAGCGTGGGCCTTCTTCTCGGCGCAGGCGCCATCCTACCGGAGGACGGCGATATTCTGGGTGGTGAGCGCGAAACAGGAGACAACCCGGCAGCGCCGTCTGGCGCAGCTGATCGCGGATTCGGCGCACGGGCGCCGTCTGAAAATGTTGGCGCGTCCATCCGTCCGGAGGCCGGCTGAAGGTTCGGGCGGGCGTTGACCGGGTCCGGCGTCCGCTCTTGAAAGCCGGGGGCGGGTTCGGTCATAAGGATGGCTCCAGTCTTCTTCATGGCCGACTCCACGACTTCCGGGCGTTCGCTGACCTGCCTGCTGGTGGCGCAGACGCAGGTGGTGTTGAACGACAACGCGGCGAAGCTGATGTTGATCGGCCTCGCGCAATTCCCCGGCATCCTGCGGCCGCAGGACGTCGGCGTGGTGATCAGCCTGCTGCCGGTCCTGCTCATCGTGCCGTACGTGGCGTTCTCGCCGATGGCCGGCTGGCTGTCGGACCGGTTCTCCAAGTGGAGCGTCCTGCGGATCTCGCTGTTGCTGCAGGCGGCGGTCATGCTGGCGCTCACCTATGCGCTCCGCCTCCACGAGATCTGGCTGGCGCTCGCGTTCTTCTTCCTGCTCGCCGTGCAGGCGACGCTGTTCTCGCCGGCGAAGCGCGGCATCCTGAAGGAACTCGTGGGTTCGGAGCGGCTGTCCCGGGCGGTCGGCTGGATGGAGATGCTGACGGTGGGAGGCATCCTCGTCGGCAGTTTTGGCGGCGGCTGGCTGTTTGACAACCGCACCGCCGGTACGGGCGACCCGTGGCACGGCGCGATCCAGGGAGCCTGGATTCTGGCGGCGCTGTCGGTGTGCGCCCTGCTGGTCTTCTCGGGCGTACGGCGGACCCCGGCGGCGACGGTCGAGCCGTATCATGCGAGCCTGTGGTGGCGGCACATGGGCTATGTGCGCGAATTGTGGCGGTCGCGCCCCATCTTTCGGGCGGCGCTCGGCGTCGTGTACTTCTGGCTCGTGGGCGCGATCCTCTATCTGGTGCTGGTGCAGGCCGGGCGCGAACTGCACGGCGGCGGGGTGGGCTCGGCCACGGCGACCGGCTTCATGCTCGTGCTGCTGGGGGTGGGTACCATCATCGGCAACCTGGGCGTCGGCCAGATCTCGCGGCGCGGCACGGAGCTCGGCCTGGTGCCCATCGGCGGCATTGGCATGGTGGGCGGCCTGTTGCTCATCGTCTCGGTGCCGACGGGCGGCGGGCTTTTCGATGCCGCGCTCGTGCTGCTGGGACTGTCGGGCGGGCTCTTCATGGTCCCGCTGTTTGCCTACCTGCAGGACAATGCCGGCGACCACCGCCGTGGACGGATGCTTGCCGCCGTCAATGTCCTCGACAGTCTGGGAAGCGTGGTGGCGTCCGGATGTTATTATGGGATGTCGCAACTGGCGGGCCTCAACGCCCGGCAGCAGTTCCTCGCACTGATGGTTCCGACGCTGGCCGTGGGCGCGTATACCGCCTGGCGGCTGCCGGAGGAATTCCTGCGGCTGGTCGTCCGGGCGCTGGCCCGCGTCATTTACCGCGTCCGGGTGAAGGGCGGCGAGCACCTGCCCGCCACCGGGGGCGCGCTGATCATCTGCAACCACGTCTCCTACATCGATGCCATCATCCTGCAACTGGCCTGCCGGCGGCGCCTGCACTTCATGGCGTTCGCCGGGGCGCGGCAGTCGTGGTGGATGCGGCGGACGTTCGGTGCGGCCGGCGTCATCCCGGTGACGCCGCGGCAGGCTACGGGCGCGGTCCGGCAGGTGGTGCAGCGGCTGGCGCAGGGCGACCTCGTCTGCATCTTTCCCGAGGGCCAGATCAGTCGCACGGGCGTGCTCATGGAGGTGCGCAAGGGCTTCGACGTCATCGCCCGCAAGGCGGGGGTGCCGGTGATTCCGGTGTTTCTCGACCGCCTCTGGGGATCGATGTTCTCGTTTTCGGGCCAGAAGTATTTCTGGAAGCACCCGCAGCGCGTGCCGTATCCCGTGCTCGTCAACATCGGACTGCCGATTCCGCCCGACCGGATCGACGCCATCACGGCGCGCCAGGCGCTGCTGGATCTGGGGGAGGAGGCGTACGGCGAGCGTCCCGAACTGTGCGGCAACCTGGGCCGCGAATGTGTGCGCTCGCTGGCGCGCCGCCCCTGGGAGGTGCAGATCGTGGATTGCACCGGGGAGCGCAGCGTGATCAAGGCGGGCAAGCTGCTGGCGGTGGCCGCCGCCCTGTCGCGCCGCCTCGCCCGGATTCCGCAGCGCCGGGTGGGCATTGTCCTGCCGCCCAGCGCCGGCTGCTGCGTCGCCAACCTGGCGGTGCTGCTGGCGGGCAAGATCCCGGTGAACCTGAATTTCACCGCGGGGCGGGCCGCGATCGAGGCCAGCCAGCGCCTGGGAGAGGTCACGACCGTGATCACCGCCGAAGCCGTTCAGGCGAAGGTCGCCGCCTTTCCCTGGCCCGAGACCGTGCTGGACCTGCGCCGCGAGATTCTGGCAAGCGGCAAGCCGGCCATTCTAGGGTGGCTGATCCTGTCCTGGCTGCTGCCCGGCGGCTGGGTGGCCGCGCTGCTCGGGCTGTCGCGCAAAGGGGACCGCGAGGAGACCGGACTGATCTTCACGATCGGCACGGCGGGCGAGCCGAAGGGAGTGCCCCTGAGCCACCGCAACATCCTCGGCAATTGTGCCCAGATCTCGGCCACCGGCATCCTCCCGAAGGAGGAGACCCTCCTGGCCTGCCTGCCGATCTTCCACAGCTTCGGCTTCACCGCCACCCTCTGGTATCCGATCCTGCGGGGGTGCCGGATCGTCACCACCCCCAGTCCGCTGGACACCCGGCGCATCGCGGAAGTGATCGAGGCGGAGCGCGTCACCGTGATGATCGGAGCGCCGACGTTCCTGCGGCCGCTGCTGAAGAAGGCCAGCCGCCACGAGCTGCGCTCGCTGCACTTTGTCGTTTCGGGCGCGGAGAAGATGCCGATCGAACTCTACGAGGGCTTCAAGGAGCAGTTCGGCGTGGAGATCCTGCAGGGCTACGGGCTCACCGAGACCACGCCCGTGACCAACGTCAACCTGCTGGATCCGCCCCGGCGGACCCGCACCGCCGAGTACCAGCGCGGCCACCGGCTGGGCTCGGTCGGACGGCTGCTGCCGGGAATGACCGCGCGCATCGTTGATTCGGGCACGGGCGCCGAGCTGCCGCTCAATGCGACGGGCCTGGTCTGGTTCCGGGGACCGAACGTCTTCTCCGGCTACCTGAAGGACGAGGCGAAGACACGCGCGGTCTTGAAGCAGGGCTGGTTCAATACCGGCGACCTCGGACGGTTCGACGACGAGGGCTTCCTCTACATCGAGGGGAGACTCTCGCGCTTCTCAAAAATCGGCGGCGAAATCCTGCCGCACGGGACGGTGGAGCAAAAGATCATCGACGTCTATCAACTGGAGCAGAATGAGGGTCCGGTGATCGTCGTCGTGGGCGTGCGGGATTCCGCGAAGGGCGAGGCGCTCGTGCTGCTGTCCTCGATCGACCTGAACGGGGACGAACTCCGGCAGCGACTCTTCGCCGCCGGTCTGCCCAATCTCTGGATTCCGAAGATCATCCGCCGGGTCGAGCAGATTCCGCTCCTGGGTTCCGGCAAGACCGATCTCAAGAGCTGCAACGAGCTGGCCCGCGAGGCGGTCTGAGGCCCGTCAAAGTGGTGGGCAGCCGCTGCCGGCCCGGGCAGTGACGTGGCGGGCGGTCCGACAATCGAGGGCCTCGTTCCTCAACCGGCAGAGATCGTCGCGCCGCCGCGATCACCGGCCGCCACAGCCGCGGGCGGGACGGCGTCGGCGCGCGGAAGCTCGAGCACGAAAGTCGCGCCCCGGCCGGGGCCGTCGCTGTGGACCGCGAGAGAACCGCCCATTTCCTTGGCCGCCACGGCGCTGGAGTGCAGGCCGAAGCCATGCCCGTCCTTGCGGGTCGTGAAGCCGTGGGTAAAGACGCGCCCGAGGTTTTCGGGCGGGATGCCGATGCCGTTGTCGCTGACGATCACGCGCACGCTGCGGGCGCCGGGCGCCAGCCCCACGGTCATGCGCTTGTCCGGCTGCCCGCCCTCGTCGAGCGCGTATTTGGCGTTGCGGATGAGATTGATCAGGATCTGAAGCACCTTGGGGCGCTCGACGAGCACCGGTGGAGACGGTGCGATTTCGCGGACCAGCGTCACGTCATGCCGGGTCAGGGCGGCGGCGTTCATGCGCAGCGCGTCTTCGATGAGGTCGGCCGGCGCGAGCTCCTCGACCACACCCATGACCTTGGCATACTCCTGCTGCATGCTCACGATGTCCTTGATGTGATCGACGTTCTGCCGGAGGGAATCGACCTCGGCGAGGAAGCGCTGCTGCTCGCCGGTGAGGTGGTCGGCCAGCGTGTCGAGGTAGGGCAGGACGCGCGTTCCGCGTGGATCGGAGGCGAGGAAGGTGCCGAGGTCGTCCGCATGCTCGTGCAGCAGGGCGCTGAGCTTGGCGACATTGCCGATCCGGGAGCCCTGCAGATTCTCGGCGAGGAGGTTGACCGACACGTTTACGCTGTTGAGCACGTTGCCGACGTTGTGCAGCACGCCGGTCGCGACCTCGGCCATCCCGGCCACCCGCGAGCCATCGAGCAGGCTCTTGTAGGTGTCGGCGAGCTCCTGTTCGGTTTTCTTGCGCAAGGTAATGTCCTCAAGAATGGCGATTTCCTGGATGATGTTTCCGGAATCATTGCGCACCACCGCAACGGATAGCCGACCCCACACCAGGCGACCATCCTTGAGGACAAAGCGTTTTTCCAGGGTATAGCTGTCGGTCTGCCCGGTCTCGATCCGGTGCTGCAGTTCGCGCTGCGCCGCCACGTCCTCCCGGTGGGTCAGGTCCATGAAGAGGGAGGCGTCGGGGAGTTCGGCGTCGCTCAGGTCGAACATGCGGCGAAGCGTTGCATTCAGGTGGTACCGGTTCCCGAGATCGGCGCGCTTCCAGGCCACGCCCAGGGGTGCGTGCTCGAATATGAGCCGAAAGAGCAGCTCCCGCTGGCGCAGTTCCTCCTCCGCGCCCTTGAGCGCGGTCATGTCCTTGCTGATTCCGCACGTGCCGACGATCCGGCCGTCACCGTCGCGCAACGGCAGCTTGGAGGTCAGGGCCCAGCGGACGCGGCCATCCGGGAAGACTTCCCTTTCGACCAGGCCGACGGTCGGCTCGCCCGTGCGGATGATCCGCTGCTCATCGTCAAAGGCGGGGACGGCGTGCTCGGCCGAAAAGAAATCGAAGTCCGATTTGCCCACCATCCGGGCCGGATCGGCCACGCCGAAGTACTGCGCCAGGGCGCGGCTGCACTTGAGGAAGCGCGACCGTTCGTCCTTGAAATACACCGCGTCGGGGACGGAGGCCAGGAAGGTCTCCATCATGTCGTGCTCGCGGCGCAGGGTGGCGACGTCCGCCTCGCGACGGGCCAGGCCGCGTTGCAGGAGCGCGACGGCGTCGGACAGCCCCCGGATCCGAACGAGAAGGCGCCGGCGCTGCCACGCGCAGGCGAGACCGGTCAGAGTCACGAGGGCGAGGGCGGCGAGGACAAACGCCAGGGTCACGGGGTTGAGGGCGGGCATCGGAGGATCAGACGGCGACCAGGGTCTGGGGAGGGCGCGACGGACCGGGGGTTCGCGAGTCGAGGTGTCGGCGGATGGTGGCCGAGAGTTCCGGAAGGTTGGTGGGTTTCGAGATGTAATCGTTCATGCCGGCGATGAGACAGGTCTCCCGGTCGCCCGCCATGGCGCTGGCCGTCATGGCGATGATGGGTATTGGCGCCGGCCAGGTGGCGCGGCCGGCCGCTTCCTCGGCCCGGATCGCGCGCGTGGCTTCGAAGCCATCCATGGCCGGCATCTGGCAGTCCATGAGAATGATCTGGTAGGGCTTGCGCTTGACGGCCGCCACGGCATCCCGCCCGTTGGTGACGAGGTCGGCCGCCCAACCCAGCTTCTTGAGTTGGAGGAGGGCCACCTTCTGGTTTACCGGCTCATCCTCGGCGAGGAGGATGAGCGGAGAATTCCGGGCGGGCGTCTCGTCGGCTGCGCTGGCGCAGGGCGTGGCGGGGGGCACGTCGACGGGGGCGCGGCTGGACATGCGCACGGCGCCGTCGCGGAGCCCGCGGTCGCCGGCCAGCCGCGTGAGGCAAAGGAACAGCTGCGACTGCCGCAGCGGCTTGCTGAGGCAGGCGTCGAGCAGATGGCCGTTTTTCGCCCGGCGCTCGAAGTGCTCGTCCATCGACGTGAGCATGACCAGACGGGGCATCGGATTCAGGGCCAGTCCGCGGATGGACTCGGCGAGCATGAGCCCGTTCTGGTCCGGCATCTGCATGTCGAGCAGAATGACGTCGAACGGACGCGCATCGGCGGGCGCCCGCCGGATGATTTCCAGCGCCTCCGCAGCGCCGGCCGCCGCCTCGTGCTGGGCACCCCAGCGGCGCAAAAGGTGGTGGAGCACGGTCCGGTTGGTCTCGTTGTCATCTACCACGAGAACCCGCAACCCCCGGAGGCTGGCGACCCGGACGGCCGCCGTGCCGGCACCGTTGCCTTGCACCGCAAACGGGAGGTCGAACGAGAACGTCGAGCCCTCGCCCGGTCGGCTGCGAACGGCAATGGTGCCTCTCATCGCCTCCACCAGGCGTCGCGAAATCGCGAGCCCGAGCCCGGTGCCGCCGAAGTGGCGCGTGGTGGAGTCGTCGGCCTGGGAGAACGGCTGGAAGAGGCGCGGCACGGCGTCCGCCGGAATTCCGATGCCGGTGTCGCGCACTTCAAAAATCAGGTTCGCCTCCGGCCCGGCCTCCGAGCGTTCCCGCCGGACTTTGAGAAAGACCTCGCCCTTGCGGGTAAACTTGATCGCGTTGCCGACGAGGTTGAGAAGCACCTGGCGGAGTCGGAGCGGGTCGCCGCGCAGCGCCGTCGGCACGTTGTCGTCGAGTTCGCTGATGAGCTCGAGCTTCTTCTCGCACGCCCGCGCGGCATGCAGCTCGGTAACGCTCTCGACCACCTCGCTCAGGTCGAAGTCGACCGTCTCGATGGTGACGCGCCCCGCCTCGATCTTGGAGAAGTCGAGGACGTCGTTGAGGATGGAAAGCAGGGACTCACTGCTGTCGCGCAGCGTCCGGACGAAGCTGCGCTGCTCCGCGTCGAGTTCGGTGTCGAGCAGCAGGTTGGCCATGCCCAGGATGCCGTTCATCGGCGTCCGGATCTCGTGGCTCATGTTGGCCAAAAACGCGCTTTTGGAGTGGTTCGCCGTCTCGGCGGCGATCCGGGCCGCTTGGGCCTCCTCCTCGGCCCGCCGGCGTTCGGCGACCTCCCCGCGCAGCTCGGTGGTGCGGGCTTCGACAAGCTGGTGCAGACTTTCCACCTGCCGGCGGGAGCTCTGCAGGAGATGCCATTTCTCGGTGAGGGCGAGGCAGAGCTGCAGCACTTCGACGTTGTCGAACGGCTTCTTGAGAATCAGCAAACGGTCGGTCTGCCCGATCTTCGCGATCAGATCCTTCCACGAATAATCCGAGTACGCGGTGCAGATGACAACCTGGAGGTCCGGCGCGACTTCCCAGAGTTTGAGCGTGGTTTCGAGGCCGTCCCAGCCCGGGGGCATGCGCATGTCGACGAACGCCATGGCATAGGGGCGGCCGGCGCCCTGCGCGCGCTGCACGAGCTCGACGCCCTCGCGCCCCTGGAAGGCCGAATCGACGGAGAAGACCTTGAATTGCCGGGTGTCCGGATTGTTTCCGAACAGGGCAATCTCGTCGGCGGCCAGATCGCTGGACGCCGCCTCGGCCTGGAGAATCTTCCGAAAGTCGTGATGGATCGCCCGGTTGTCGTCGATCACGAGGATGCGTCGATTCTTGGTAGATTCCGTAGATTCCATGGGAGCCCCGCCTGACCTGGGGTGTCAGGGCCTTGCTGCCGGTGGTGCGCCGTCCAATGCATAGCTTAGTCGGCACAAATTGCGTCGCGCATAAGGAAATTTCCCCAAGATCCGGACCGTACTTGCCCCAGACGGAAGCGGCCGCCCGCCGGCGGCTCCGGTTGGAGGCTGCGCGGGTTCGCTCGCGCGCACCCCCGGTCCCGTCAACGACCGCGGCGGGTCAACGCCTCGGTGAGGGTCGTCAGGAAATCCGTCTCGCCGGGCAGCCGGCGAAGCGCGGTGATGGCGGCGGCGGAGTGTGTGGCGGCGTGGCGGCGCGAGGCCCGGATGCCATGAACGCTGACGAACGTGGCCTTGCCCGCCCGCGCATCCTTGCCCGGGGTCTTCCCGAGAGTCCCGGCGTCGCCGGTCGCGTCGAGCACGTCGTCGATAATTTGAAAGGCGAGGCCGAGCTCCCGCCCCGCCCGGCGCAGGGCCTCGAGACAACGGGCGTCGGCGCCCCCGACCAGCCCACCCATGGCCAGGGCTGCCTGGATCAGCGCCGCGGTCTTGTTCAGGTGAATAAACTCCAGCTCCGCGGGGCTCGTCCGGCGGCGCTTTTCGGCGAGCAGGTCGGCCTGCTGTCCGCCGACCAGACGCCTGCTTCCGGCGGCGATGGCAAGCTCGCGGACCAGGGAGAGGCCGGGCTCCGGCGGATAATGCGAGGCCAGCAATCCGAAGGCATGCGCGAGCAGCGCATCGCCGGCCAGCAGGGCGGTGGCCTCGTCAAAGGCCCGGTGGCAGGTCGGCCGGCCACGGCGCAGGTCGTCATTGTCCATGCACGGCAGGTCGTCGTGGATAAGCGAATAGGCGTGGATGCACTCGATCGCGACCGCCGCGGGGAGGGGGTCGGTGCGGCCGGCCGGGTCGAAAAGGTCGGCGGCGGCCAGGAGGAGCACCGGTCGCAGGCGCTTGCCGCCGGCCTGCATCGCGTAACGCATCGCGG
>JBJKRV010000324.1:0-7626 GCA_046704465.1 Opitutaceae bacterium
CGGTGATGCCGTGCAGCGCCGCCTTGGCCTTGTCGATCCGGATGATCGTCTTGGGCTGCTCCTTCTCCACGTACCAGTCGACGTCGACCACGCCGGGCGTGGACTGGAAGATCTGTTTCACGCGGGCGGCGAGCTTGAGCCGCGCCTCGGTGCTGGGGCCGTAGATCTCCGCCACGAGCGTCTCCAGCACCGGCGGGCCGGGGGGCACCTCGGCGACCGCGACGGCGGCGTGGTGCCGGGCGGCGATCCCGTCCAGCCGCGCGCGTACCCTCTTGGCGATCTCGTGGCTCAAGGCGTCGCGCTGGTCCTTGGGCACAAGGTTGACCTGGAGGTCCGCGACGTCCGCGCCCCGGCGCAGGTAGTAATGGCGGACGAGGCCGTTGAAGTTGAACGGCGAGGCGGTGCCCGCGTAGACCTCGTAGTCGTGGACCTCCGGCTCGTGGCGCAGCGACGCGGCCATCTCGCGCGCCACCGCCGTGGTCTCCTCCAGCGTGCTGCCCTTGGGCATGTTGAGGATGACCTGGAACTCCGACTTGTTGTCGAACGGGAGCATCTTGACCTTCACCGCGCCGATGCCGACCAGCGCCATGGAGCCGACGGTCAGCGCCGCGATCACGGCGAGAAACGCCCAGCGGCGGGCGCGGTGCTCGAGTAACGGGCGCATCACCCGGCTGTACAGCCCGGTGAAGAACGTGTCGGGCATCGCCTCGTTCTCCTCCTCCTCCTCCCGGTCCACCTCCGGCGCGGCCGCGGTGTCGACGAACTCGGCCGCGTGCTCGGGATGCTTCACATGCCCGCGCAGGACCTTGAGCGCCGCCCAGGGCGTGACCGCGAAGGCCACCATGAGCGAGAACAGCATGGCCGCGCTCGATCCGACCGGGATCGGCCGCATGTACGGGCCCATCATGCCGCTGACGAACGCCATCGGCAGCACCGCGGCGATCACCGCCCACGTCGCGAGGATGGTCGGGTTCCCCACCTCGTACACCGCCTCGACCGCGACCTGGATCAGCCGCTTGCGCCGGCAGCTCGGCAGGCCCATGTGGCGGACGATGTTCTCCACCACCACGATCGCATCGTCCACCAGGATGCCGATGGAAAAGATCAACGCGAAGAGCGTGATGCGGTTCAGCGTGTAGCCGTAGAGGTAGAAGACCAGCAGCGTCAGGCTCAGCGTCACCGGGATCGCCAGCAGCACGACCAGCGACTCGCGCCAGCCGAGGAAAAGCAGGATGAGCAGGGCGACGCCGAAGACGGCGATGCCCATGTGCAGCAGCAGCTCGTTCGATTTCTCGTTCGCGGTGGCGCCGTAATCGCGCGTGATCGCGACCCCGACGTCGGCCGGGATCAGCGTGCCCTTGAGGCTGTCAACCTTGCGCATCACCTGCGCGACGACGTCGACCGCGTTGGAGCCGGGCCGCTTGGCAATGCTCAGCGTCACCGCGGCCTGCTCATAGGTGGCGGAGGCGCCGACCTTCTCGCCCGGCCGGGCGACATTGTCCGGCGCCGGTCCCCGGTAGCCCGCACCGCGGCCGTAGAGCACGTAGTTCGTGGGCTCGGCCGGGCCGTCGACGATTCGCGCCACGTCGCGCAAATACACCGGCCGGCCGTCGAACACGCCGACCACCACCGACCCCACATCGCGGGCGTCATGGAAGAAGACTCCGGTCTGCAGCAGCATCTGCCGGTTGTCGGCCTCCTGCGCCCCGGTGAATTCCTGCGCGTTCGCCTGCTGAAGCATCGGGATCAGGGCGGCGGCGCTCAGGTTGCGCGAGGCGAGCCGTTGCGGATCGAGTTCCACCCGGATCTCCCGCGGCTCCCCGCCGATCAGGTTGGTCTCCGCCACCTCGGGGATGGACTTCACGGCGTCGTCGACCTGGGCCGCGATGCGGCGCAGCATGTAATGGCTGTAATGCGCGCTGTGGAAGGTGAGCGCCAGGATCGGCACGTCGTCGATCGTGCGCGGCTTGACCAGCGGCCGGGAGACCCCGATCGGGATGCGGTCGAAGTTCGACTGCAGCTTCTGGTTGACCTTCACCAGGCTCTTCTCGAGATCCTCGCCGACCTCGAAGCGCACGATCGTCAGGTCCCGTCCCGGGCTGGCGGTCGAGTAGATGTACTTCACGCCCGGAATCTCCCAGAGCAGCTT
Organism: Opitutaceae bacterium; assembly: GCA_046704465.1. GTDB lineage: Bacteria > Verrucomicrobiota > Verrucomicrobiia > Opitutales > Opitutaceae > Fen-1467. Next base: position 2,150 of record JBJKRV010000324.1, read on the forward strand.
CTCGATCGGGCGCGTGACCCGGCTCTCGATCTCCGCCGGGCTGGCGCCCGGCATGGCGACCATGACGTCGATCATGGGCACCTTGATCTGCGGCTCCTCCTCGCGCGGCAGCCGCAGCACCGCAAACACGCCCAGCAGCAGCGAGGCGATGACGATGATGGGCGTCAGCTTCGAGTCGATGAACAGCGACGCCATCCGGCCCGCGAAGCCGTAGCGCTTGGGATCGGGAATGGGCGAGCCGTGGACGGGGCTCATGGCTGGATCTCCAGCGGCTGGCCCTCACGCAGACCCGTGGGGGGATTGATCACGACCCGGTCGCCGGCGGACAGGCCGCCCAGGACCTCCACGAGGTCGCCGCGGCGCGCCCCGGTCTTGATCAGCCGGAGCACCGCGACGTGGTCCTGATCCAGAAAGACGCGCTCCATCTCGCCCAGGCGGGAGATCGCGGCGGCCGGCGCGAGCAGCGCCCGCACGGATTCGCCCGGGATCTGCACCCGCGCGAACTGGCCCGAGCCGACGCGCGTGCCGGCGGGCACCGAGATCTTGACCGTCACCGTGTGCGTCATCGGATCGGCGGCGGAGGACACCTCGGCCAGGTGCCCGGTGAAGCGGACGCCGGCGGTCGGCACGTCGACGGCCAGCGGCGCGCCCACATTCAGCCGCGCCATCAACGAATCGGGAACACCGGCCTCGACCTGGTAATCGCCCCTCCCCTCCAGTTCGAGCAGCGGGATTCCGGGGCTGGCGAGGTCACCGACGCTGACCAGTTTCCGGGCGATCACGCCGTCAAACGGCGCGCGCACCGTGGCGTAGCCGAGCATCACCTTGGCCTCGCGCACCATGGCCTCGGTCATCGCGTAACGGTCCGCGAGATCCTTCACCATCGCGGGGGTGCTGGCGTTCTTGGCCAGGAGCGCACGCTCACGGTCGAGGTCGCGCCGGGCCTGGTCGAGCTGGGCCTGCGCCTGCAGCACCCGGGCGGCGATCTCCCCGGCGGAAATCCTGACGAGCAGGTCGCCGGCCTTGACGGACTGACCGAGCGTCACGGGCAGGGCCACGATCGGGCCCATGACCTTGGCGGCGATCAACGCCCGCTGCACGGGGCGGACGGTGCCGGTGATTTCAATGAGTTCCGGCACCTCCTCGGTGTGAACGGTCATCTCGCGAACGCGGGCGGGCGGCAGGCTGGCGGCGGGCGGCGGTGCGCCATGGTCGCCGCAGCCGGCGAGCAGGACCGCGGCAAGAAGCGGGAGAAAAAAGCGGGCTGATTTCATGGTGCGAAGTTGGATCGTTTGAGCGAAGTCAGGGATGGACCTCCAAAGGGGCGGGTTCAGGGTTGAGCAAGCGGCGGCAGCCCGAGCGCGCGGCGCAATTCGGCCAGGGCGACGCGCTCGTCGGCCAGGGCCACGGCGCGGCGCATGCGGGCCTCGATCAAGCGGCCCTCGACCCCGATCAGGTCGGCCGTGAGCAGCGCGCCCTGGCCAAACCGGGCGCGGCTGAGCGCGGCGCTCTCCCGGGCCTGTTGGACCGCGCGGCCGGTGACGGCCAGGCGCTGCACGGCATCGTCGTAGGCGAGACGCGCCTGTTCGACTTCGAGTCCGGCGCCGAGCGTGGCCTTGCGGAGCATCTCGCGCACCTGCGCGAGGTCGGCCTCCGCCTGGCGGACCCGGCCCGACGTGCGGCCGCCGTCGAAGACGTTGAGATCGACCGAAACGCCGGCCATCCAGCTGTCCGCATGGCTGTCGAGCTGCCAGCCGCGATCATATTGATAGCTGGCAAACGCGTTGACCGACGGACCGCGGGCCCCCCGGGCGGCGCGCACCATCGCCTCGGCGGCGCGGATGCGTTCCCGCAGTCCGACCAGTTCGGGCCGCTGGGAAAAATCACCGGTGTCCGGCAGCTTCAACTGCGCGAGCGAGGGGTCGTCGGCGGCGAGTTGCACCTCCCGGCCGGTGGCATCGAGACCGAGGGCAAAGAGGAAGGCGCGGTCCGCCAGCGCCGAGCCGTGGCGGGCGGCGGATAGGTTCTCCTGGGTTTGCGCCAGCTGCACCTCCAGGCTGAGCAGATCGGCCTTGAGCATCTGGCCGGCCTCGTAGCGCGCCCGGGCCACGGCGACGGCCGCCTCGTACGCCTTGACTCCGGCGGCCACCGCGTCGACCGCCTGCCGCGCCTTGAGAATGTTGAGGTAGGCCTACACCACGTCCGTGCCATGTTGCAGCCGCGCGGCCCGTTGATCCTGTATCGCGGCCGCGGCGCCGCGGCGGGCGGCGTCCAGGCCGGCCGAGGCCCGGCCGCCGCTGTAGAGATTGTAGGCGACCGTGCCGGTCGCATTAAAATTATCGATCCGCCCCGGATGGTTGAAATCGAGGCCGTAGCTGAAGGCGCGCTGGTTGAGAATCGCCCCGAAGGCCATCATCGGGCTGTTCGTCTCCGAGTAGCGGCCCTGGAGGGAAAGCTGCGGGTACCACGCCGAGCGCGCCTGCTCGATCATGGCTTCGGCGCCGGCGACCCGCTGGCGGGCGATCTGGCTGTCCGGGCTGTCCTTGAGCGCGGTCGCGATCGCGCGATCCAGCGTCCAGGGCTCCGCCCGCAGCGCGCCCGCCGCCGCCCACAGGGCGACGGCCAGCAGCAGCAACGACCAGCGGACCACCAGGGGCGAGGGGGAGGCGTCGACCGCCGCCCGCGGGGAACAGGAGGGATTCATGGGTCAGGAGGAGCGGCCGCCGATGGCCATGATCAGGCCGAGGAGGCCGCCGTAAAGCGCACCGCGCCACCAGGTGGACGTGAGCGGACAGGTGCCGGAGCTGCACTGGCCGAAATAGCCCACGATGCCGCCCAGCACGGCGCCGGCGAGGACGACGGCCGCGATCCGCAGGGCCGGATGATTCATGGTCTGCGCCCGGTTTGGGTGGCGGCCGCCTCGTTCCCGAGGCCGAGTTTGTGCAGGATCATCTCCGCCGGACAGAAGCCGGTGAAGGCCGACTGCACCAGATTCACGCCGACAAACGCGGCGAGCAGGAGCCACCACGGATTGACCGTGCGGGCCAGGATGAGGCTGATCAGCACGAGCGTGCCGGCCAGGATTCGGATGTAGGATTCGGTCTTCATCGAATTTGCGCTTGACTGTGATTAACTATATACGCATATACGCATCTAGTTGAATTCATGTCAAGCCTGACTTCATTGCCCTGCCTGTTTATGAAATCCTTCCCGCTCTCAGACGAGGCGCTGGAACTGGTGGCGCGCCGCTTCGCCGTGTTGGCGGAACCAATGCGGCTGCGCCTGCTGCGGTCTCTGTTCGACGGGGAGAAGAACGTCCACACCCTGGTCAGCCTCACGGCCGGCACCCAGGCCAACGTCTCGCGTCACCTGCAGACGTTGACGGATGCGCACTTGCTCAAGCGCCGAAAGGATGGCCTGGAAGTCTTTTATGCCATCGCCGACCCGACCATCTTCAAGCTTTGCGACCTGGTCTGCGGCAGCCTCGAGAAGGAGCACGCGGCGCGGGCGGAGGTCCTGCGCGGCGAGTAGCCGGACTAAAGCTGGGGTGCGTGTGCGATGGGAAATCTGTTAACCACCCCCGCCGGACCGTTTTTTCGCGAACCCTGCGGCCACTTGCCTCATAGCTTGGAGTTCGCCCTTGGTCCGTTCGTTCCCTTTCAACTCTTATGGTAAGCGATCTGATCATTGGCATGGCCGGTTCAGGGGGCGATGGCATCGTCTCCGCCGGCGAATCCCTCATTAGTGCCGCTGCGGCGGAAGGCTACTACGCCATCCTGACCAAGAGCTTCGGCTCGCAGATCCGCGGCGGCGAATCCTCGTGCCGCCTGCGGGTCTCGACCGGGAAGGTGCTGAATCCCGGCGGGATGCTGGACGTGGCCGTGGTCCTGAATTGGGAGGACTTCCTGAAGTTCGGGGCCGAGCTGCCGGTCGGGCCGGACACGATCCTCATCTACGAGCGCAAGACCGGCGTGGAGCCGGACGCGATTCCCCTCGCCGGGGCGAAACCCGCAGTGGTCGTCTGCGTGCCGATGGAGGAGATGGCGATGAAGTCGGCGGGCGTTCTGCTCGCCAAGAACAACGTCGTCCTCGGCCTGCTGGCCGGCTGGTTCGACCTGACGCGCCAGAGCCTGCCGGAGGGCATCCGCAAGAAGTTTGCCAAGAAGGGCGACGCCGTGGTGTACGCCAACGAGCAGGCGTTTGCCGCCGGCCTGGCGTACGCGGAGCAGAATCCGCTCCCGGTGGACCGGCGTCTCAGTCCGCCGGCGTCCCGCAAGGGGCGCAAGCTCGTCACCGACGGCAATGACCTGTGCGGCGCGGCCGCGCTGTTCGCCGGCTGCAAGTTCTTCGGCGGTTATCCCATCACGCCGGCCTCGGAAATCATGCAATACCTGGGCCGCGAGATCTGGAAACGCGGCGGGTCGCTGCTGCAGGCGGAGGATGAAATCGCCGGCGTCGCGGCGGCGGTCGGCGCCTCGTTTGCGGGGGTGAAGTCGATGACGGCGACCTCCGGCCCGGGGCTGTCCCTCAAGACCGAAGTGCTCGGTCTGGCGAGCATCGCCGAGCTGCCGCTCGTCTGCGTCGACGTCCAGCGCGGCGGCCCGTCCACCGGCATGCCCACCAAGCCGGAGCAGGCCGACCTGTTCGCAGCGGTGTTCTCCGCCCACGGCGATACGGTCCGTCCGGTGCTGGCTCCGGTCAGTGTCGAGGATGTCTTCGGCATGACCGTCGAGGCGTTCAATATCGCCGAGCAGTACCAGACGCCCGTCATCGTGCTGTCCGACCAGGAAATCGCGCAGCGCAAGGAGATCGTGGCCCCGATCGACACCTCCCGTTTCAAGCTCGTCGATCGCCTCGAACCGACGGCGGCCGAGCTCGAGAACTACGTCCGTTTCCGGTTCACCGACTCCGGCATCAGCCCGCTGAGTCATCCCGGCATGAAGGGCGGCAACTACCTGGCGGCCGGCATCGAGCACGACGAGCGCGGCGCCCCCACCGCCAGCGGCGAGATGCATGCGCGCATGAACGACAAGCGCCTGAAGAAGATGGACCCGCTGAAGCAGCGCCGGGACCTGTTTCTTGTCGAGGGCGACGCGGATGCCACCGTCGGCCTCATCAGCTGGGGCAGCGTCGCGGGTGTCGCGCTCGAGGCCGTCGAGTCGGCCCGCGCCGCCGGACTCAAGGTCCGGCTCCTGGTTCCCAAGCTGCTCTATCCGGTGGCGGAGGAGAACTTCCAGGAATTCTTCCCCCCGCTGCGCCGGTGCCTCGTCGTCGAGCAATCCCACCAGGGGCAGCTTTTCCGCCTCATCCGCATGTGGACGGCCGTTCCGCCGGAGTTTCGCTCCCTGGCGCAAAGCGGCGCCAATCCGGTCACGCCGGCGCAGGTGCTGGCCGAAATCCGCCAGCTGGCGGCCTCGTAAGACTTCCCCGCCGATCAATCTTTCCTTTGACCAATCTCATGAGTGCAGAGTGTCCCC
>JBJKRV010000325.1:0-3125 GCA_046704465.1 Opitutaceae bacterium
ACCCCGGCCGGCCCGCCCACGTCCTGCTCGGCACCTTCGCGCCGGCCTGGGCCGTCAAGCTGGCGGCCACACTCGAGGCGCTGGGCGCCCGCGCGGGGCTGGCCGTCGCCGGCCTGATCGACGACCAGCGCGGAATCGACGAGCTGACCACGGCCACCGTCAACCGGGTTCGCGGCTTCGGGCGGCTGGCGCAGATCGACGGGTCCTGGCGCGCCGGCGATTTCGGCCTGAAGCCGGCGCCATTTGACGACATTCGCGGCGGCGATGTGGCGACTAACCTGGCGCTGGTGGAGTCGCTCCTGTCCGGGCGGGGTCCGGCGGGTCTGGAGGACACGGTGGTGTTGAACGCGGCGGTGGCCATGTGGATTGTCGGCCGTACCGGGCGGGTGGAGGAGGGGATGGATGCCGCCCGCGACCTGCTGCGGGGCGGAGCGGTGCGGGCGCGCATCGCCGCAACCCGGGAGTTCTATCGCTCATGAAGCGCCGGTATTTCGGCACGGACGGCGTGCGGGGACCGTACGGCGGGCCGGTGGTAAATGACGATTTCGCGCAACGTCTCGGCATCGCCGCCGCGCGTCACTTCAAGCGGTGTGGTGCCGCGCCTGGCGCGACGGTGCTTATCGGTCGCGACACGCGGCAATCCGGCCCGGCGCTGGCGGCGGCGTTGGCGCGCGGACTGGCCGCCGAGGGGTTAATGCCCCGGGACCTGGGGGTTCTGCCGACTCCGGCCGTGGCGCGGGCGGTGCGCGGGCAACGGGCCGCGTTTGGCGCCGTGATCACGGCCTCGCACAATCCCGCCTCCGACAATGGCATCAAGTTCTTCGGCCCGGATGGCAACAAGCCGGACGATGCCGCCGAAGTGGAGCTTGAACGGCAACTGGACGACGTTGCGATCGCCGGCGGAACGGCGGTGGAATCGTTCCCCCTTGTTCCACAGCCGGACGCGGTGCAGGAATATATTGGAGCGGTTGCGGGCCTGCTGTCACCGGGCGCCCTGCGCGGATGGACCATCGCGGTGGATACGGCGAACGGCGCGGCCGCCGACATCAGCCCGAGAGTCCTGCGGGCGCTGGGCGCCGAAGTGGTCGCGCTCGGCGACGCGCCGGACGGACGAAACATCAATGACGGCGTGGGCAGCGAACATCCCGAGGCGCTGTGTGCCCTCGTGCGGCAGTGCGGGGCGCGGATCGGCCTGGCTCAGGATGGCGACGGCGACCGGTGCGTGCTGTGCGATGAGTCGGGCAGCGTGCTCGACGGCGACGAAATCCTCGCGCTCCTGGCCGTCCACGCGCTGCAACATGGCGGATTGCCGGGCGGCTTGCTGGTGATCACGGTGCAGAGCAACCTCGGTGTCGATGCCGCGGTCGAGGCGGCGGGCGGACGTGTGGTCCGGACGCCGGTGGGCGACCGCCAGGTCGCGGAGCGGATGCGCGCCGAGGGAGCCGGCTTGGGGGGCGAATCCTCCGGCCATATCATTTGCGCGGAAGTGTCGACCACCGGCGACGGGCTGGTCGCGGCGTTGAAGGTGATCGGGGTCATGCTCGCCACGGGCCGGCCGCTGTCGGTGCTGCGCCGGGCGCTCCGGAAGTTTCCCCAGTTGAGCCGGGCGGTGGCGGTGCGGGACAAGCCGCCGCTCGAGTCGCTGGCCGGCGTGCAGGCCGCGATCGCGACGACGGCGGCAGAACTTGGTCCGCGCGGCCGGGTGTTGGTGCGCTATTCCGGCACGGAGCCCAAAATCCGCCTGCTGACGGAAGGGCCGGACCCGGAAGTTGTCCGCACCGGCATGGAGCGACTGGAGCGTGCGGTGCAGGCGGAGTTGGGCAGGTCGCCGACGTCCTGAAAATTCCACGACAAGCACTCGGGATTCGTCGGGTTGCGCAAAATGACAGACGAAATGCGTGTCATGTCATTGTGGGTTTCATGATGTTCGGCTAAGTTCGGGACCTTCCCCCCATACGCCGCGGTCGGTGACGACCCCTCGTCTCGATTGTGGCGGCACTGTACTCCGCACCCCCGCTCCCGGAAGCACGGCTTCTTGGCGGCGGCATTCCCAACAGAACCACACGCAAACCCTATGAAGAACCACGACCTGGTCTTGGTCGGATGGTCATCTTGGCTGTCCCGATTCTTGTCTCGTACGTTTCTCCTTCCGGCGTTGCTCGCGCTGCCCTTGACCGCGGTGATGGCGCAGACATCGACGCTGAATTCGGATCCGGCCGCAGCGTCCGGCGGAACTTCCGCCTCCAGCACCGCCAAACAGCAGGTGGTGAAGATGTCGCCGTTCACCGTTCAGGCCTCGAGCAACGACATCGGCTATTACGCCGAGAACACCCTGGCGGGCAGCCGCCTGAACACCAAGATCAGCGACCTAGCCGCCTCGATCACGATCGTGACCAAGCAGCAGCTGCAGGACACGGGCTCGCTCAATATCAATGATGTCTTCATGTACGAGGCCAACACCGAGGGCTCCAACACCTACACGGAGCTGGACCTCGACCGCGGCGTCGCGCGCGACCCGATCAGCGGCGCCGGCACCTCGACGACGCTGGCGACCAACAACCGCATCCGCGGCCTGAACTCGGCCGACACGGCGCAGGACAACTACCCGACGATCCGCAGCATTCCGTTCGACAGCTACAACACGAACTCGGTGGAAATCAACCGCGGCCCGAACTCGATGCTCTTCGGCACCGGCAGCCCGGCCGGCATCGTCAACCAGTCGACGACCCAGGCGGTGCTGAACAAGCGCCAATCGGAAGTGCAATACCGCATCGGCAGTTTCGGCTCCTACCGGGCCAGCGTGAGCACGAACCAGCCGTTGGGCTCAAAGGCCGCCATCTTCGCCGCGGCCCTCTACGACTCGCCGGGCTATGAGCGCAAGCCCTCCTACAACGTCACCCGCCGGCAATTCGTGACCCTGGACTTCGAGCCGACCTCGAAGACGCAGATCACGGCTGACTTCGAGAATTACGACAACCACAACAGCCTGCCGAACTTCGTGGCGCCCCTGGACTACATCACGCCGTGGAAGCAGGCCGGCCGCCCCGCCTCCAATCCGATGACGGCGATGATCAGGATCCTGGTCACGGGGAAGGTGATGGGGCCCTACCTGACCTCGACCCTGG
>JBJKRV010000326.1:0-4791 GCA_046704465.1 Opitutaceae bacterium
CGCGCCCAGCCATGCCCCCGCCCCGGCCGCCGCCGCTCCAACGCCTCCCCCCCCGGCGGACGCGGCGCCGCCGGCGGCGCGCCATGCCTATTTCAAACCCGAACATTCCTGGCTGGCCATCAACCGCCGCGTGCACGACCAGGGCCCGGTCGAACGCAATACCCTGCTGGAGCGGGTGAAGTTCCTGGCCATCTTCAGCTCGAACCTCGACGAGTTCTTCGAGATCCGGGTCGCCGGCCTGATCCAGCAGGTCGACTGCGGCATCACCGAGGCCAGCATCGACGGCCTCGGCGCGCGCGAGCAGTTGCGCCGCATCCACTCGGTGGTGGCCTCGCTGGTCGAGGACCAGCACCGCTGCTGGCACGAGCAGCTCGTGCCGGCGCTGGCGCGCGAGGACATCCATTTCAAGAACGCCGACCAGCTCACGCCCTCGGAGCTCAACTGGGCGAGGACCTATTTCCGCGAACAGGTCCTGCCGGTCCTCACCCCGCTGGCCGTCGACCAGGCCCACCCCTTTCCCCAGCTCGGCAACAAGACGCTCAACGTGGTCGTCTCGCTCAACCTCCCCGAGACGCCCGACGTCGAGGGCCTGATGGCGGTCCTGCCGGTGCCGCGCATCCTGCCGCGCCTGGTCGCGCTCGAACCCTCGCCCCGCGGGCCGCAGCGTTACATCTTCCTCAGCGAAGTGATCAAGCTGTGCGCCAGCGACCTGTTCCCCGGCTACCGCATGGACGGCGCCCACGCCTTCCGCGTCACCCGCAACAGCGACCTCTACATCGACGAGGAGGAGGCGGAGAACCTGCTCAAGAAGATCGAGGAGGAGCTGCGCCACCTGCGCCGGGGCGCCGCCGTGCGCCTCGAGATCGAGGAGGGCGTCCCCGACGCCACCTTCAATTCGCTCTGCGACCACCTCGGCCTGTCGCACGAGTACGCCTTCCGCCTCCGCGGCCCGATCAACCTCATGCGGCTGATGAGCCTCTACGATCTCATCGACCGCCCGGACCTGAAGTACCCGTCGTTCCAGCCGGCGCATCCGTCCCCGCTGCAGCCGCCCGAGCGCATCTTCGCCGCGATCGCCGAGCAGGACATCCTGCTGCACCATCCCTACGAGTCGTTCACGCCGGTGGTCGATTTCGTCGAACAGGCCGCGCGCGACCCCCAGGTGTTCGCCATCAAGCAGACCCTGTACCGGACCAGCGGCGACTCGCCCATCGTCCGCGCCCTGATGGAGGCGTCGCGCAACGGCAAGCAGGTGACCGCGCTGGTCGAGCTGCGGGCGCGATTCGACGAGGCCAACAACATCCAGTGGGCGCGCCAGCTCGAGGAGGCGGGCGTGCACGTGGTCTACGGGATGGTCGGGCTCAAGATCCACTGCAAATGCAGCCTGGTCGTGCGCCGCGAGGGCCCCCGGCTGCGCCACTACGTGCACCTGGGCAGCGGCAACTACAATCCCCGCACGGCCCGCAGCTACACCGATTTCAGTTTCTTCACCAGCCGCGACCCGATCACCCGCGAGGTGGCGACCCTGTTCAACGCCCTCACCGGCTTCGGGCGCTCGCCGGAGTTCAACCACCTGCTGGTGGCGCCCTACAACCTGCACCCGCGCATCCAGGAGCTGATCGCCCGCGAAGCCGCCAACGCCGCCGCCGGCCGGCCCGCCCGGATCCTGGGCAAGATGAACAGCCTCGTCGACCGCACGACCATCGACCACCTGTACGAGGCCTCCCAGGCGGGCGTGTCGATCGACCTCATCGTCCGCGGCATCTGCTGCCTGGTTCCCGGCATCAAGGGCCTGAGCGAAAACATCCGGGTCCGGAGCATCGTCGGCCGCCACCTCGAGCACGCCCGGGCCTACTATTTCGAGAACCACGGCGGCGAGCCGCTGCTCCTGGCCGGCAGCGCCGACTGGATGTCGCGCAACTTCTTCCGCCGGGTGGAGGTGCTCTTTCCGATCGAGACGCCCGCCCTCCGCCACCGGATGCTGGACGAGCTGCTCCCGCGCGAACTGAACGACAACCAGCAGGCGCGCGTGCTCCACGCCAACGGCGCCTACCTGCCGGTGACCCGCAGCGACGGCGAGCCGCTGTTCTCCGCGCAGGAATACTTCACGGGCACCGCCCGCCCCGCCCCGATGACGGACTGAGGGACGCCCGGTCGCGCTCGCGCCGCCGGCGATATTGGGCTTTGACCGTCGGCCCGGCCTGCGCTTATGGATTGGCCGCCGCGCGGACCGACCGCCCGGCGACCAGGCACATGACTCCAGAGACCCTGCGGATCCTCTTGCTGGATGCCCGCGCCGGCCCGGCCGGCCGCGTGGCGAAGCTGCTCGAATCGATCCCGGAGGTCCGCTACCAGATCGACCGCGCGAAGTCCGCCGACGCGATCCCGCGCCCGCCGTCCGCGTCGGCGCCGGACGCGTGCGTGGTGGGCAGCGCCCGGATCTCCGGGGAAACCCTGGAGCTGATCCGCCATCTCGCGTCATTGGGGCCGGCGCGGCCGCCCGTCATCGTGATCGGCGCCAGCCGGCCGCCGCAGGACCGCGAGGCCATGGCGGCCGGGGCCGACGACTATCTGGACGAGGCCACCCTCGACGCCGGCGCGCTCGACCGCGCCATCCGCCACGCTCTCCAGCGCCGCCGGACGCTGCAGGAGCTGCAGGAGAAGGAGACCTACCTGAACCTGGCGCTGAGCACGGCCAACGTCGGCTTCTGGGACCGGAATCTCGCCACGGATGCGATCTACCTGGCGCCGGAGACGCTCCGGTTGCTGGGCCGGGAGGCCGCCCCGGCCACCTCCAGCCAGGCCGACTGGATCGAGGCGGTCCATCCGGACGACCGCACGATGCTCGACCACGCGACCCGGCAGCTCCTCGACGGCGCCGTGCCGATGGCCAGGGTCCATTTCCGGATGCGCGGGCAGGACGGAGCCTACCGTTGGTTCCAGGGCCGCACCATCGCCGTGCGCGACGAGCAGGGGCGGCCGTTGCGCCTCATCGGCACCGTGCTCGACGTGACCCAGCGCATGACGGACGAGGCGCAGTTGCGCGAGCAGGCCGCGCTGCTCGACAACGCCAACGACATCATCGTCGTCCGCGACCTGCAGCACCGTTACCTCTACTGCAACAAGAGCGCCGCCCGCACCCTCGGGCTCACCCCGGAACAGATCGAGGGGCACACCACGCGCGAGGTCCTGGGCGAACTTCCCGCGGAGTTTCTCGAGGCCTTCCATCAGGTGCAGGCCCACGGCGAGTGGCACGGCGAGATCGCCTACCCGCGCCAGAATGCGCAGCCCCTGCTCGTCGAGTCGCGCTGGACGCTGCTGCGCGACGACGCCGGGCGCCCCAAGGCCGTGCTCTCGATCAACACCGACATCACCGAGCGCAAGCAGCTCGAGGGCCAGTACCTGCGGGCCCAGCGGATGGAGAGCATCGGCCTGCTCGCCGGCGGCATCGCCCACGACCTGAACAATGTGCTCGCGCCGATCGTCATGGGCGCGCAACTGCTCCGCCTGCGGCACCCCGATGCCACCAGCCAGAAGCTGCTGGGCACGGTCGAGGCCAGCGCGCAACGGGGCGCCGACCTCGTGCGCCAGGTGCTGACGTTTGCGCGCGGCATCGAGGGCGGGCGCCTGCTGGTCCATCCGCGCTCCCTGGCCAAGGACGTGCAGAAGCTGGCGGTCGAGACCTTCGACAAGTCCATCGAGGTGACGGGCCGGATCGAATCCGACCTCTGGCCCGTGCCCGGCGATCCGACCCAGCTCCGTCAGCTCTTGGTCAACCTGTGCGTGAACGCCCGCGATGCCATGCCGCGCGGCGGCCGCCTGACGCTGACCGCCCGCAATGCGCCGGTGGACGAGAACTACGCCGCCATGACGCCCGACCTGCGCCCCGGCCCCTACGTCCTCTTCGAGGTGCAGGACACGGGCGTGGGCATGTCCCCGGAGGTCCGGCGCCACGTGTTCGAGCCCTTCTTCACGACCAAGGCCCCCGGGAAAGGCACCGGCCTCGGTCTCTCGACCGCGCAGACGATCGTCCACGGCCACGGCGGCGTGATCACGTTCGAATCGGAGGAGGGGCGCGGCACGACCTTCAAGGTCTTCCTCCCGGCCTCGTCCGAGACCGCGGTGACCACGGCGACGTCCGCGTTGACCGCGCCCCGGGGCAGCGGCGAGACGATTCTCCTGGTGGACGACGAGGCCTCGGTCCTCAACATCAGCCGCCACGCCCTCGAGGCGTTCGGCTACCAGGTGCTGACCGCGTCCAACGGGGCGGAGGCCCTAGCCCTCTACGCGCAGAAGCGCGACGCCATCGCCGTCGTCCTCACCGACATGGCGATGCCGGTGCTCGACGGCGCGGCGCTGATCTATGCGCTGCGGCGGATCGATCCGGCCGTCCGGATCATCGCCGCCAGCGGCTTGAAGGCCAGCGCGCACTCGATGGAGCCGTTCGGCCTCGGCACCACCCATTTTCTCGCCAAGCCGTTCACGGCCGACACGATGCTGCGCGCCATCCACGAGTCGCTCACCGGCGCCGCGCCCGCCGCCGGAGGCGCGACCGCGCCCTGAGGCGAGAACCGGCCGGCGGCCGTGCCGCGCCGCGGATTGCCCACAGGTGGAGCCCGACCTCCGGGCGGGCTCAAGCCGGGCCATCTGTCGGCCAGTCCATAAAAAATACCATCACCGCCTTCGCCGCGGCCTGACCGTCGTGGCGGCCGGCGGCCCGCGCACCGGACGTCGATCCCATCGCAACCCAAAGGCCGCGCCGCCGTCCCGGGCTGCCCGGTGTTGTGTCCG
>JBJKRV010000327.1:0-3112 GCA_046704465.1 Opitutaceae bacterium
GCCTGAAACTCCAGCCGGTGGTTCTGCTGGATCTGCCGCCACCAGGCATCGGGCACCTGCGCCTGTCCGGCGAACTCGGACCATCTCACCACGGCGGCGCGGACCTCCTCCACGAGGGCCTCGGCCCGGCCGCGTTTCATCATGGCGGTGCGGGCGCAGGCGCGAAAATCATCCAGCGTGAACCGGTCGCGCTTTCCGTTCATCGTCATCTGGTGGGTGGCGGTCCAGGTCCCGGCCGGATTGTAACTGTAGGTGAGGTCGAAGGCCGGCGCCAACGACCAGCGGCCGGTCTTGTCCATCAGGAACGCGATGTTCTTCACGTGATCGTCCTGGTTGCGGGCGATGACGTTGAAGGTCATCCGCCGGAACTGCTCCTCCACCGCCTCCATCGGCAGGCCCAACTGGCGGATGGTCAGCAGCGCCTGCTCGTAGGAGTAGGCACCCGCCTGGTTGAAGTCGAAATGGGCCAGCGCTCCCAGCGACTGCATGTGGAGCTTCCCCCCGTCTTCCAGGCGGTCAAAACGCCGGCTCATGAAATGCCGGCGACCGCCCTCTTCCAGCAAGCGGCACTCGCTCACAACCACTCCGGCGGCCCGGGCCATCAGGGCGTAGGCGTATTCGATGGCACCGTAACCCTGCGGGTCCTCGAGCTCCTTGTCCTTGTTGCCGGAGACCCCGTCGAACTTCAGGATCCAGTAGCCAAACCCCTTGCCGGCCGCAACCTGCCCGGAGCGCACTTCGTTGGTTTGCGGATTCCAGGCGATGACCGCCTTCGCCCGTGCCCCGCCCGCCGAGGTCCCCACCCGCAGAATGTCGTTCAAGGCGGTCTTCCGACGTCCGGTGGCGAAGCTGGTCTGCAGATTCTCACGCCGGCTCAGGATCTCCGAGGCCAGGGCGACCAGCGCGTCGACTTCGATCTTCCGTGCCGTCCGGGGCTTCGGGCCCATGGCCGGCGCAAACTCCAGCGCCCCCATCCCCCGGGCTCCCGTATAGCACAGCCGCTCGACCGCGTTGAAGCTCTCCGGCTGCCGCCCCTGCGTTGCCAGCCACGCGTCGATCAGCGCGTGGCCGAATCGGTCGGGCAGGGAGTCGGCCAGCAGGCCCGGCAGCCCGAAGAAGGTCTTCTCGGGCAATTCGGGGAAGACGTAGATCCGGTCGCTGAGCGGCATGGCAAGGGGCGATACCTCGATGCCGCTCGCGGCAAACGCCGGGTTATACTGGAACGCCGCAAAGCGCCCCCCCTCCGGCAACGAGACGGCCCCGATAGACCGTCCCCAGAGCCTGACCTCCGCCAGGGTCATGATTCATCCTCCCATTGCCATTTCCGGGGTGGCGCCTTGGCCGACCTGGCGCCCGAGGCCCGCTGGCGTTTCCGCCCCTGCAGCCGCAGCAACTCAACCGGGCTGGGCACAGGTTCCGGCACGAGCAGATCGAAACGCTCGACCAGATCAAGCACCCGGCAGACGCGGATGAATCCCGACAACTGCGTGGCCACGCCGCCCGATTCGAGCCTCTCTATCGTCCGCTTCGAAATGCCGGCCTGGGCCGCCAGTTGCGATTGTGTAAGGTTCTTATTTAAACGCACTTGAGCCAACCGCCCCCCCACCTCAACCAATATGGCCTTGTCGGTGGATTCACTCGATATCTTCATAATTCGCCATATTTGCCGCTTAATTATCGTTTTGTCAATTTAATCGTCATATACGGCGAATAAACATCAATCACTGCCTGATCAGAGTCGAGCCAAGATTCCAAGCTGCCATTTTCCCTTTCTGAAGCTTCCAACCCGCCCCGGCAATCTCACCCTGAATTCCTCCTCCTCACGGGCAGCGAAGGTTGATCTCGCCGAGCGACTTCGTCATGAACAATCCATGGCCTCCGTCCGGGGTCGCCTCAGCGGGTCTGTGATCCGCCTGGTGTTGTTGGACAGTTTGCTCACCGGGATCATTCTGGTCGCCGCCTGCAGTCGACCGTCACAACCGAGCGCCCGCCAGTTCTATCGCGATGCCTCGGGCGCCTTCGAGGACGGCGACGACGCCGCTGCGCTCAGCCGGATGGAGAAGGCGGCTGCACTCCGGCCCGGCGATCCGCGTTACCTCATCGCGCTTGCCCGCCTCCAGGCGATCAACAACCGGCCCCTCGATGCCATCGCCACGCTCGACCAGATCGCGCGCATGGGCCTGTCCCTGCACCTCGAGCAGGACGATACCTTCGCGCCCCTGCAGGGCTTCACCGCCTTCGACGAGGTGCTGCGGCGCCTGCGCGCCAACCGCGAACCGGTTGGGTCCGGCGCCGTGATGTTCGAGCTGCCGGGAATGACCGGGATCATTGAAGGCATCGCCTTCCGGGCCCGAACCGGTGACTACTTTTTCGGGGACGTGCGCCACCGCTGCGTGTGGATCCGGCGGATCGACGGCACCGTGGCGCGATTCTCCGCCCCTGACGCCGGCCTGCTGGCCGTGATGGGCCTGGCTGTGGACGAAACCCGCGGCGGCTTGTGGGCGGCGACGACCGGTCTGCCGCAGATGGACGATTACCGCCCGGCTGATCGCAACCGCGGAGCCCTGGTGGAATTCGCCCTCGCCGACGGTTCCGTCCGGCGCCTCGCGCCGCTTCCGTCCGACGGCGCGGGCCATGTGCTCGGCGACCTCGCCGTGACCCCCGACGGCACGGTCTATGCCACGGACAGTATCAGCCCGGTCATCTGGCGCCTTCGGCCGGGCCTCCGCCAACCAGAACCGTGGCTCCGCTCCAGCCAGTTCGCCTCGTTGCGGGGCCTGACCACCGCCGCCGGCGGCAGGACCTTGCTGGTGGCCGACGCCGCCAACGGTCTTCTGGCCGTCGATCTCGCATCGCGGTCGGTGCGCACCCTTGCTCCGCCGCCGGACACGACGCTCGTCGGCATCGACGGTCTCACCCTGGCGCCGGACGGGTCGGTCATCGCCGTCCAGAATGGAATCGAACCCCGACGGGTCATACGCCTCTGGCTCGATGCCACTCTGCAGAATGTGCTCAAGGTCGAGGTACTTGAACGCGGCCATCCCGTCATGGCCGACCCGACGGAGGGCGCGCTGGTTGGAAACCGCTACGTCTTTGTCGGCGACTCCGGCTG
>JBJKRV010000328.1:0-7971 GCA_046704465.1 Opitutaceae bacterium
CCCTGCTTGAGCGCCAGTGACACCCGCCCGGGCGCCGGGATGCCGTCGTGCAGGGGCGCGGGGCGGTCGTACGCCAGGAGCTGCAGCTTCTTCATCAGCGTCTTGATCGGCACCCGCCGCCCGTCGCGCATCGGGTGCGGCTTCACCGTCATGGATCCGCTCCATTTGATGTCGGCCCGCTTCATCTCGGCCTTGGACTGGTCGCAGGCCTCCTTCGGGTACAGCTCCTCCGGGCAGGCGTAGAGCGTGCAGAGCCCGCAGGAGCAGCACAGGGACGCCCACTGGTTCCAGTAGTCCTTTCCCGTGGCCGTGAAGGCCAGGCTGCGCATCACCTGGTGCGGTTCCACCGCGTAACCGAGGAGAAAACGCGGGCAGTACTCGGTGCAGTAACGGCACTGGTCGCAGGCGGACTTGCCGATCGCGTTCTGGACCGGCGGCGGCTTGAGCTTGCGCTCGATGACATGATGGCTCCGCGACAAGACGACGGCTCCCGTGGTCGTCTTCACCACCGGGCGGTCCAGGTCGGTCGTGGTCTCCCCCATCATGAGGCCGCCGATGCACAGCACCGGGTCGGGCACGGCCGCCCCGCCGGCGGCCTCGATGCACTCCCGCAGGCTGGTGCCGACCGGCACCGTGAGCGTCCGCGGCTCGCGGACCGCCCCCGCGATCGTCAGGGTCTTGTGGGTGACCGGACGCCCCTCGGCGGCGGCCGCGATGTTGGCAAAGGTCTCGACGTTGCAGACGACCGCACCCACCTGCAGCGGGATCCCCGCGGGCGGTATGAGCCGGCCGGTCGTCTCAT
Organism: Opitutaceae bacterium; assembly: GCA_046704465.1. Taxonomy (GTDB): domain Bacteria; phylum Verrucomicrobiota; class Verrucomicrobiia; order Opitutales; family Opitutaceae; genus Fen-1467. Next base: position 803 of record JBJKRV010000328.1, read on the forward strand.
GCACGAGATCGTACTCGTCGCCGGCCGGGTAATAATCGCCCAGCAGATGCACCCGCACCGGCGTGCCTTTGCAGGCAGCCTCCACGGTTTCCACCGCGTGTTTGTTCTTGGCCTTGATGCCGACAATGCCCTCTCGGGCGCCCACCGCGTCCATGGCCAGCTGCATGCCGCGGACGATCGCCGCGGCGCCGTGTTCCATCACCACGGCATCCTTGTGCAGCAGCGGTTCGCACTCGGCCCCGTTGGCGATCACCGTGTCGGCCTTGGCGGCGAGTTTGACGTGGGTCGGGAAGCCTCCGCCCCCCGCCCCCACCACGCCGGCCCGGGTCACCTGCTCGATCAGATTCATAAGTGCAGCTCGGGATCGTTATGCCAACACGGTCTTTGGAATGCCAAACCAATTATCGACCAACCTGCGTATTGCCGGCCCCGGCGGGCGGCGGGCGGACCAGCCTCCGACTAGACTTGCTACCACGCGCCTTCCGGATTCACCTAGACCGCTATGAAACGGTTCGCGCTTGTCGCCACGGTTCTGCTGCTGTGCTCCTGTCAGACAACGGTGGCGCCGCCCAAGGCCCCGAAGGACTACGCCGCCCTGGCCGCGGCGGCGGTCTCGCGATACACGATCAGCGACAACGACGTCTACGGCTTCCGGCCCGAGGGGCAGCTCAACCCCAACCTGTCCATCATGGGCCGGCAGAAGGAGGGCGACTGGACGATCTACAAGGTGCCGGTGAAGGGGGCGGATTTTGACTATGCCGAGGTGACGGTCAACGGCTCGGATACGATCCTGAGGCTCCAGTTCTACAAGACGACCCACACCGCCTTCGGCCGCCAGGACGCCTACAGTACCCTCTACCAGAACTTGAAATCCACCTACAAGGCGGTGCAGGTGCTCGGGGACAACGACACGGCGGAGTTCACCGTCAACGTGGCTCCCAATCGACAAGTCTGGGAGCGGCATTACATCGAATACCTCCAGTTGATGGATGAGCCCAACCCCCTCGGGGCCCAGCTCTGCTGGATCCTCCAGCCGCAGCTTCATCTCATCCATGCCGTCTTCCAAAAGACGAATGACGGCGCCCGACTGGTGGTCGACTATCAGACGAAGATCTATGCCGCGGCCATGAAGGCCCGCGCGGCCGCGAAAGCCGCCGCCGAGCAGCAGAGTTCGCAGGAGTCGTCCAACTACGGCAATTGACGGAGATCCGGCCGGCTCCGGACAACGGCCGACGGACGCGGATGCGGGGTTGATTCGGGCGACCCGGATGCACATCCTGCCCGGCTCCAGCTTCTTCTTCCATGGTCCTGATGGACATCGGGGGCGCCGTCGCCCTCATTCTTTTTGGCATCCGCTTTCTGCGCAAGGGGCTCGACCGCCTGGCCGGCGCGCGCCTGCACCGATGGATCGAGACGATGCAGCAGCGCCGGTCCTCCGCGCTCCTGGCCGGACTGGCATTTGGCACGGTCGCACCCTCGTCGACGGCGCAGACGCTCTTCGCCCTCCAGTTGCTCAACGCCGGGCGGATCGGTGTCGACCGGATCGTCATCTTCCTGCTCGGGGCCAATATCGGCATCACCGTCACCGTCCAGCTCATCTCGTTCCACCTTTTCGATTACTACCCTCTGTTCCTGCTCTTCGGGCTGATCGGTTTCCAGTTCGGCCGGGCGGAGATTGTCCGCGGCGTCGGCCAGAGTCTTCTCGGGCTGGGGTTCATCTTCCTCGCGATGAGCATCACCAGCGTGTCGGCCCGGCACCTGGCGGGCCAAGCCGACTTTGAAACCCTGCTGGGCATCGCCTCCCACTCCCTTCCGGCGCTGGTCGCCTTCGCCGCGCTTGCCACCGTTCTGTTCCAAAGCTCCACCGCCACGATCGGGCTCACGCTGGCCCTGAGCGACGCGGGAGCCGCGACCCTGCCGATGATCGTCGCGGTCGTCATCGGAACCAACCTCGGCCTCGGCCTGACCTCGCTGTTCGCCGGCTGGCGGACCCGCGAGGGGCGCCAACTGGCCGCGACCAACCTGGTGCTCAAGGGGCTCGTGGCCGCCGGCATGCTGGCGGGCTTCGATGCTCTGGTGCGCATCGTCGCCGTGCTGCCCGGATCGCCGGCCCGCCATGGCGCCGATCTCCACACCGCCTTCAATGCGATCGTCGCCCTGGTCGGCATGCCGGCGGCGGGATTGCTGTCCTCCTGGCTCAGGCGCCTCGTCACGGCGACGCCGGCGGCGGTTCCGGCCGGCCCGATCCCGACGCATCTGGACCCCCGCGCCCTGGACCACCCGGCCTTTGCGCTCGCCAACGCCTCGCGCGAGATCCTGCGTCAGGCCGACGAGATCCGCGGCATGCTCACGAGCTGCTGGGAGGCCTACCGCCGGGAGTCGACCGATCTCGCCCGTCAGGTGCGGCAGGTGGACGACCGCGTCGACGAGCTCCACGGAGCGGTCAAGCAATACCTCAGCCAGATCCCCACCGAGGAGCTGAATCCGCGCGACAACGAGCTGCGTTTCGGCCTCCTCCACTTTGCCGGCCAGCTCGAGGCGGTCGGCGACATCATCGATCGCGACCTTTGCGCGCAGGTGCTGAAGCACTGCGAGCACCCGCGGCCATTGCCGGAGGCCGACGCCGCGGATCTCGCCGAAATGCAGCGGCGGGTGGAGCACCGCCTGGACATGGCGATCTCGGTCCTGGCGACGCGGGAACGGTCCCTGGCGCGCCGGTTCCTGCGGGAGGGCGAGGCGCTCAAGAACTGGTGCATCGACGTGCAACGCCGCCACTACCAGCGGATCAACGCCTCCGACCCGGTCGCCCTGCAGGCGAGCACCTACTTCCTCGACATGTTCAACGCCCTGCGGCGCATCAGCGGGCACCTGAACTCCATCGGACACACCTTCGCCGTCGGGCGGTCCGGATAGGAGCCGCCGACCGCAAGGACCGGGCTGGCGACCGGCATCCGGGGGCGCCACGGATCTCGTCGCGGCGTGCGCCCGGCCTCCGCGGCACGCGCCAAAAAAAGGCGCCCTCCGAAGAGAGCGCCTTGAAGTTGATGGGAATCAGTCCCGGCTCAGTAGTCCATGTCGCCGCCGCCCGGGGGCATCGGCGCCTTTTCCTTCTTCTCCGGGATTTCGGTGATCATGGCCTCGGTCGTGAGCAGCAGGCCGGCGATGGAGGCCGCATTCTGGAGGGCGATCCGGGTGACCTTGGTCGGGTCGACCACGCCGGACTTCACCAGGTCCTCATACTCGCCGGTGGCCACGTTGAACCCGAAGTTGCCCTTGCCCTCGAGCACCTTCTGGACGACCACGCCGCCATCGATGCCCGAGTTGGTCGCGAGCTGGCGGAGCGGGCTCTCGATCGCGCGACGCACGATCTGCGCGCCCACCGCCTCGTCGCCCTCGAGCTTCTGGCCTTCGATCCCCTTCACGCAGCGGAGCAGGGCCACGCCGCCACCGGCGACGATGCCTTCCTCCACGGCCGCGCGCGTCGCGTGCAACGCGTCCTCGACCCGGGCCTTCTTCTCCTTCATCTCGGTCTCGGTCGCAGCCCCGACGTGGATCACGGCCACGCCGCCGGCCAGCTTCGCCAGACGCTCCTGGAGCTTCTCGCGATCGTAGTCCGACGTCGTCTCCTCGATCTGGCGGCGGATCTGCTTCACGCGGCCCTGGATGTCGGAGGCCTTGCCGGCGCCCTCAACGATCGTCGTGTTTTCCTTGTCGATCGTGATGCGCTTGGCCTTGCCGAGGTCGCTCACCTGGACGTTCTCCAGCTTGATGCCGAGATCTTCCGTCAGGCAGCGTCCGCCCGTCAGGATCGCAATGTCCTCGAGCATCGCCTTGCGGCGGTCGCCGAAGCCCGGCGCCTTCACCGCGCAGACGTTGAGCACGCCGCGGATCTTGTTCACGACCAGGGCGGCGAGGGCCTCCCCTTCGACCTCCTCGGCGATGATCAGCATCGGCTTGCCGCTCTTGGCCACGGTCTGCAGCAACGGCAACAGATCGTTCAGCGCCGTGATCTTCTTCTCGTGGATCAGGACGTAGGCGTCCTCCAGGACGGACTCCATGCTTTCCGCATTGGTGACGAAGTACGGCGAGAGGTAGCCCTTGTCGAACTGCATGCCCTCGACGACATCGAGCGAGCTTTCGATCGACTTGGCCTCCTCCACGGTGATGGTGCCGTCCTTGCCGACCTTGTCCATGGCGTCGGCAATCTTGTCGGCAATCTCGAAGTCCCAGTTGGCCGAGACGGCCGCCACCTGGCGGATCTCTTCGCGATCCGAGACCTTCTTGGAGATCTTCCGGAGGTCCTCGATGGCGCCCTCGACGGCCTTGTCGATGCCGCGCTTGAGGTAGATCGGGTTGGAGCCGGCGGTCACGTTCTTCAGGCCCTCGCGGTAGATCGCCTCGGCGAGCACGGTGGCCGTGGTCGTCCCGTCGCCCGCGGTGTCGGAGGTCTTGGAGGCGACTTCCTTCACCATCTGGGCGCCCATGTTCTCATAGGGGTCGGGCAGTTCGACCTCCTTGGCCACGGTCACGCCGTCCTTGGTGACGGTCGGCGACCCGAATTTCTTGTCGATGACGACATTGCGGCCCTTGGGGCCCAGGGTCGCCTTGACGGCACGCGACAGCTCTTGCACTCCGCGCAGGACCTTCTGCCGGGCGGCTTCGTCGAAAATGAGTTGTTTGGCAGGCATGGTTATATTCGTTCAGAGTTGGTTGAATGGGTTTCGGGTGCGGCCGCTCAGCCGAGCACGCCGAGAATGTCGTCCTCGCGGACGAGCGTGTACTTCTTCTCGTCTATCTTCACCTCGTTGCCGCCGTATTTGCTGATCAACACGCGGTCGCCGACTTTCACTTCGAAGGGACGGATCTTGCCGTCGTCTTCCCGTTTGCCGGTGCCAAGGGCGATGACCTTGGCCTCCTGGGGCTTTTCCTTGGCGCTGTCCGGGATGATGATGCCACCCCGGACCTGCTCTTTTTCTTCGATGTGTTCCACGAGAACACGATCGCCGATGGGCTTGATTTTGACGTTAGCCATAGTTGTGGATTGGGTTTGGGTTGAAAGGTGCGTTTCGCGTGCCCCGCCAACGAATGAATCCGCCTCCTGCGGAAGCGGATTCAAACCGGGGGCGTGCTATTTCTCCTTCTTGTTCTCGTCGACCACCTCAAAATCGGCGTCGACCACGTCCGCCTTCTTTTCGGTCTTCTTCTCCGGGGCCGGCGGTTCCCCGGCCGCCCCCGCGGCGCCGGCGGCAGCGCCCGCGGCCTGCTGGACCTGGCTGTAGAGTTCGCCGCCGATCTTGCTCAGGTTTTCCATCGCCGCGCGCATGCGGGCGGCGTCGTTGCTCTCGAGGTCCTTCTTCGCCTCGGCCAGCGCCGTCTCCAGCTTGCCCTTGATGTCGCCGGGCAGCTTGTCGCCGGCCTCCTTCATCGTCTTCTCGAGCTGATAGATCGTCGAATCGAGCTGGTTGTGCGCCTCGGTCTGCTCCCGGCGCTTCCGGTCCTCGTCGGCATGAAGTTCGGCCTCCTTGGTCATCTTTTCGACCTCGTCCTTCGAGAGGCCCGACGAACCCTGGATCGTGATCTTCTGCTCGCGCCCCGTGCCCAGATCCTTGGCGGACACGTGGAGGATGCCGTTCGCGTCGATGTCGAACGTCACTTCAATCTGCGGCGCGCCGCGCGGCGCCGGCGGGATGCCGTCGAGCCGGAAGGTGCCGAGCACCTTGTTGTCGCGCGACATCGGCCGCTCGCCCTGGGTGACGACGACCTCGACCGAGGGCTGGCTGTCGCTCGCGGTGGAAAACACCTGGGACTTCTTGGTCGGAATCGTGGTGTTGCGCGGAATCATCGGCGTGGCCACGCCGCCAAACGTCTCGATGGCCAGGGTGAGCGGCGTGACGTCCAAGAGGAGGACGTCGCGCACCTCGCCCTTCAGCACCCCGCCCTGGATGGCGGCGCCCACCGCCACCACCTCGTCCGGGTTGACGCCCTGATGCGGCTGTTTGCCGCCGAGTCCCTTGGCGATTTCCACGACCCGCGGCATGCGGGTCATTCCGCCCACCAGCACCAGTTCGTTGATGTCCGACGCGCTCATCCCGGCGTCGTTGAGGCAGTTCTTGAAGGGCTGGAGGCACCGCTCGAACAGCGGATCGCAGATCTGCTCCATCTTCGCCCGGCTCAACGTCACCGTCAGGTGCTTGGGGCCGGAGGCGTCCGCCGTGATGAACGGCAGGTTGATGTCGACCGACTGCGCCGAAGACAGCGCGATCTTGGCCTTCTCCGCCTCCTCCTTGAGACGCTGCAGCGCCATCGGGTCCTTGCGGAGATCGATGCCGTTGTCCTTTTTGAAATCGTCGACCAGCCAGCCGATGATGGCGTCATCCCAGTTGTCGCCGCCGAGGTGGGTGTCGCCATTGGTGGACTTCACCTCGAACACGCCGTCGCCGATCTCCAGGATCGAAACGTCAAACGTGCCGCCGCCGAGATCGAAAACCGAGATCTTCTCGTCCTTCTTCTTCTCCAGGCCGTACGCCAGCGAGGCGGCCGTCGGCTCGTTGATGATGCGCAGGACCTCGAGGCCGGCAATGCGGCCGGCGTCCTTCGTGGCCTGGCGCTGGGCGTCGTTGAAATAGGCCGGAACCGTGATGACGGCCTGCGTGATCTTCTCGCCGAGGTAGGCCTCCGCATCGGCCTTCATCTTCGCCAACACCATCGCGGAAATCTGCTGGGGGGCGAACTGCTCCCGCTTGTCGCCGACCTGCACGTCGATGTAGGCATCGCCGTTCTTTCCCTCGACGGTTTGAAACGGGTAATTCCTGGCCTCTTCGCGGATCTCCGAATACTTTCGCCCGATCAGGCGCTTGGCGGAAAAAACGGTGTTCTTCGGGTTGGTGATCGCCTGCCGTTTGGCCGCCTGGCCCACGAGGCGCTCTCCTGTCTTGGTGAAGGCCACCACCGACGGCGTGGTGCGGGCTCCTTCCGCATTGGGAATCACCACCGGCTCGCCTCCCTCCATGACGGCCATGCACGAATTGGTGGTACCAAGGTCGATTCCGAGAATTCGGCTCATGGGTTTCGTAAAGCAGTGTTTGTGCCTTGGGGTGAACAAAAGGCTTAAATCCCTATATACCATTATCTTAAAAAATAACACCCCCCTCCAACAAGCCCACCGGTAC